>JBLIBC010000011.1:0-23396 GCA_047632015.1 Glaciecola sp. | reverse complement strand
AATTGCCGGTGATTCTCTTACTGTGGTTGATGGTCACGTGCACATCAACGGGGTTTTAAGTGAGCTAGCTGAAACAGGTCAATTTTCGTATAATTTAAAGGCTGATTCTCCGGAAAACTTCATGAAGTTTGTTAAAAAACACGATTTAAATGAGCAAGATTGTCAGTGTTTTAAAATGGTGGAAGATGAAGATACTGTGCAATGCAGGATTTTTGTAAACGAAGAACAATTGAAATTATTAAAAATCGAGCCGTGGGTTGTTGGAGATATCAAAACTAACCTGCTAAGGAATGATAATTTGTCGGATTTGAATGGTGGTAGCTCGGTGTTTCCTGCAGAGTTTGGTACAAAACCTACTGGTTTACAAGCTAATAAGGACAAATGGACCCGAGATAATTATGGTAGTATTTGGATCCCAAAAAAGGGAGAAACCATCAAGTTGGATAGCAAAAGTTTTTTAACATACCGTCGTTTGATTAATTATTATGAGGGGAATGTATTTGTTTCCGTGGAACAATTGATTGAAAACTATCATTTTTTATCACAATATGAAAACAACATCAACCTAAATCCAAGCCATTTTAACATAACTAACATGCAAGATTTTTATAGCGGATCAATTGCGGGTCCTATTAAGAATCATTTCGTGTTTGAGGACCTTCCTGAGGAAATGAATCATTGGTCTGATCAGTACTATATATCTAACGTGTTAAAGGATTTAGCTCTTAAAGATCCAAACAACCCAAATGTTGATCGAAAACAAAGAAAGAACATTGTTAGGTCCAATAAATTAAAAATAATTGAAAGGAAAAAGATTTTTAAGTCATTTAGAAAAGCGTTTAAGCACTTTGTTAAAAATGATTTAAAGAAGGAAAAAGAAATGATTCTTGAAAAAATAGCAATGTATGATACTACTTTGTTAAAAGATGGAAAGATTAACCATTCTACTTATTCTAATTTGTTAGCAAAAGGAGGTTATCCATGTTTGTTAAACGATTCAGTAGTTACCGAGTATGCTTTTCAAAGAGATTACTACTTCATGGTTGGAGATAATCGCCACAATTCAGGAGATTCTCGCTCATGGGGATTCGTACCAGATGACCACGTGGTTGGGAAGGCCGTATTTATTTGGTTATCACTAGACCCTGACGAGCAATTTTCCTTAGCAAATTTAGGTAACATCGTAAATAAAGTTCGCTGGAGTCGTTTATGTTCCTTTGTGAGCAAAGACGGAGTGAGTAATTCTTACTTAATTTACTTTTTAGTAATTGGTGCAGGAGTATGGGGATTCAACAAGTACAAAAAAAAGAAATCAGGAAAAGCTAAAATTAAAACTGACGATTAAAGTGAAAGCGATTTTTCCGTTAACATATCTAGGGCCAATATCGTACTATGCAAACATGTTGCAGTATGAGGAGGTATTTATTGAAAAAAACGAACATTTTATTAAGCAATCGTATAGAAATCGTTGTGATATTGTTGGTGCTTCTGGGAAGTTGTCTTTGTCTGTCCCAACCTTCAGGAAAGGCCGTGACAAAACAATTATTGATCAGGTAGGTATTTCAAATGATAGCAGTTGGCAAGCATTACATTGGCGGTCAATTTGTACAGCGTATCGTTCCTCACCTTATTTTGAATACTACGAAGAAGATTTCGAAAATTTCTTTCTTGAACCAAAGATCAACCTGTTTGATTTCAATTTGGAATTGACTAAGGTGATAATGAAACGATTAGGAATGGAGGTTAAATTTACAATGACCGAAGAGTTTGTTTTAAAACAAGAAATCCCAGATTTCCGACCAAATTATTCTAGAAAATCTCCTGATAATAACAAGTATCCAAGATATATACAAGTGTTTGAAGATCGCGTCGGTTTTAACGAAAACCTAACAATTTTAGATTTGCTTTTTAACCAAGGACCATCTAGTATTGAATATTTAAAAACGGTTGAACTTAATCAAGTTGCTGTTTAGAAGCTAAATTAGCTAAATCAACGAATTGCTCCACAGACAATGTTTCTGGTCGAAGATTGAAAATTTCGTCTTGCAAAGCTTCGGGAGTAAATAAACTCCTTAAGGAATTTCGCAACGTTTTTCGCCGTGTATTAAAACCTTGCTTCACTACTTTAAACAACATGGGAATATCACAGGCAGGATCTTTTTCCAGCCGGGTTAGCCTGAGTACTCCGGATTTTACTTTGGGAGGAGGGTTAAACACGTTTGGAGACACCGTAAATAAATATTCAGCCTTGTAAAAAGCTTGTGTTAATACACTAGTCACACCGTATGTTTTAGTACCTGGACCCTCGCATATTCTTTTGGCTACCTCTTTTTGAAACATACCGCACATTTCGGGAATCAAATCCCTGTGTTCAATTGTTTTAAAAACAATTTGAGAGGATATGTTATAAGGGTAGTTCCCAATCAAAGCAAAAGGCTTCTCAAAGCAGGATGGGATATCCATTCTTAAAAAATCTTCACTAAACACTTCTAGTTTCGGATAATGCTCATTCAAATAACTTACAGAGTCCACGTCTAGCTCAACAGCTTTAACTGTATGTTCAGGGAAATTATTTATCAAATATTTTGTAAGGACTCCCATTCCAGGTCCAATCTCTAATATGTTGGAATACCGAGAAGGACTATTCAATGTCATGGCAATTCTTTCAGCGACTGATTCGTCTCTTAAGAAATGTTGTCCTAAATGTTTTTTAGCTTTTACCTTTTCCATGAATACAATTTCAAAAGTAATTAAACGTTTTGGCTTTCAACATTAACTGTTGATAAATAAAGGAAGGAGCGCTGTATTCAAGGCTTTTATATTTATAATTTTACTATTGAATATTTCATTCAATAAATTATGGCGGAGTATACGGAAGATAATATTCGTTCACTGGATTGGAAAGAGCACATTAGGTTGCGTCCAGGGATGTATATTGGAAAATTAGGAGACGGTTCACAACCTGACGATGGAATTTATATTTTATTGAAAGAAGTCATTGATAATTCCATTGATGAATTTGTGATGGGGAATGGAAAAGTGATTGAAGTAAAGATTAGAGATAAAAGAGTGACCGTTCGTGATTATGGAAGGGGTATTCCACTAGGGAAAGTAATTGATTGTGTTTCTAAAATAAATACAGGAGGTAAATACGATTCAAGAGCGTTCAAAAAAACGGTTGGATTAAACGGAGTAGGTACAAAAGCAGTTAATGCTTTGTCTACCACTTTTGAAGTGACCTCCGTTAGGGATGGGAAACAAAAATATGTGCTGTTTGAAAACGGTGAAGTAAAGGATGATGAAGAAATAATAGAATCCAGCAGGCGAAAGGGAACTAAAATGACCTTTGTACCTGACGAGGCAATATTCAAAAAATATCAATACAGGAACCAACATGTGGAAAACATGTTGTGGAATTATGTGTATTTGAACCCTGGGCTAACAATTTATTTTAATGGGGAAAAATTTCAATCTGAGAATGGCCTTAAGGATTTACTTGAGTCAAATTTAAGTGCCGAAGCTCTTTATCCAACCATCCATATAATAGGGGAGGATATTGAAGTGGCTATTACTCATGCTAAAAAATATGGAGAGGAATATTACTCTTTTGTCAATGGACAGCACACCACTCAAGGAGGAACGCATCAAGGAGCTTTTAGAGAAGGGGTTGTAAAAACTATTCGAGAATTTTTTAACAAGAACTTTGACGCCCAAGATGTGAGGCAAAGTATAGTAGCAGCTGTTTCTGTTAAAGTGATTGAACCTATTTTTGAATCACAAACAAAAACAAAGCTAGGTTCAAATGAAATTGAACCTGAAGGGATGTCAATGAAGGCCTTTGTTGGTGATTTCTTGAAAACAAAACTTGATAATTATCTTCATAAAAATCCGGAAACTGCTGAGAAAATTCTTAAGAAAATTCAAAATGCCGAAAAGGAAAGGAAAGAGCTGTCAGGTATTAGAAAATTAGCAAGAGAACGTCAAAAAAAATCAAACCTGCACAATAAAAAGTTGCGAGATTGTAGGGTGCACGCTCAAGATGGGAAAGAAAACTCAAAGGATACGATGCTGTTTATCACGGAGGGAGATTCAGCGTCTGGATCAATTACTAAATCCAGGGACGCTAAGACACAAGCCGTGTTTAGTTTGCGTGGTAAGCCATTAAATTGTTACGGGTTGACAAAGAAGATTGTGTACGAAAATGAAGAGTTTAACTTACTTCAAGCAGCTTTGAACATTGAAGAATCGGCAGACGATTTGCGGTATCAAAAAATTGTCGTTGCTACAGATGCCGACGTGGATGGAATGCATATACGGTTACTGTTGATTACCTTTTTTCTTCAATTTTTCCCTGAAGTTATTCAGCGAGGACACATGTTTATACTTCAAACACCCTTGTTTAGAGTTCGAAATAAAAAAGAAACAAGGTACTGTTATTCAGAAGAGGAACGTTTGCAAGCCATTGAGGCTTTAGGGAAAAATCCTGAAATCACAAGGTTTAAAGGGTTAGGAGAGATTTCCCCAAACGAATTCAAAGAATTTATAACTCCTGATCAAATTAAGTTGGATCCAGTAGTGATAGGGAAAGATGCTAAAATAGACGATATGTTGTCTTTTTTCATGGGTAAAAACACTCCTGATAGGCAAAAGTTCATCATCGATAACCTGCAAGTGGAAGAGGATCTAGGAGAGTTAATGGCAAAAAAAGACAAAGAAAAAGCGGCTTAAAAAATTAACATGGGCGAAGATAATAAGAAAGACGAAGGGCAAAACGAATCAGACGATCCAATGCACGAAGGTGATTTGGAAACCGGTGAGGACGGAGATGTGCCTGTTGATGAACTAGGTGACACCAAACTTATTTCTGGCTTTTATCAAGATTGGTTTCTTGACTATGCTTCGTATGTTATACTCGAAAGAGCTGTGCCACATTTGAATGATGGTTTTAAACCAGTTCAAAGACGAATCTTACACTCGATGAAAGAGTTGGAGGACGGTCGTTATAACAAAGTAGCTAATATTGTGGGTAACACCATGAAATACCATCCGCATGGGGACATGAGTATCGCTGATGCTTTGGTTCATATTGGTCAAAAAGACTTGCTGATTGACATGCAAGGTAACTGGGGAAATGTGCTTACAGGAGACAGAGCAGCTGCAAGTAGGTACATTGAAGCGAGGTTAACCAAGTTTGCCTTAGAAGTAGTATTTAATCCGAAAACTACAAAATGGAGGGATTCGTATGACGGCAGAAACAAAGAACCTGACACGCTTCCTGTAAAATTTCCTTTACTATTAGCTCAAGGTGTTGAAGGTATTGCGGTGGGGTTAGCATGTAAAATATTACCTCACAATTTCAATGAGCTAATTGATGCCTCGGTAGCCCGATTACGTGGTAGAAATACAGAGATATTTCCAGATTTCCACACCGCTGGAATGATTGATGTAAGCAACTACAACGATGGATTGAGAGGAGGTAAAATCAGGTGCAGAGCAAGAATTATCAAGGAGGATAAAAAGACATTAGTCATTAAGGAAATACCTTTTGGTTGTACCACTGGGTCCATCATTGACAGTATATTAAGAGCAAACGATAAGGGAAAAATAAAAGTTAAAAAAGTCGAGGATAACACTTCTGCTGAAGTTGAAATTATTGTGCATTTAGCTCCAAACATTTCTCCAGACAAAATGATTGATGCTTTGTACGCTTTCACAGATTGTGAGACAAGCATTTCACCTAATTCAGGGATCATTGAAGATGAAACACCCAAGTTTATAGGCGTTTCAAAAATACTAAAACAAGCTACCGAGAATACTCAAAATATATTAACGAGAGAGCTGGAAATCAGGCTAGATGAATTAAATGAGTCATGGCATTTTAATTCACTAGAAAAAATATTCATTGAAAATCGAATTTATCGGGACATTGAGGAGTGTGAAACTTGGGAAGCTGTGATTGAAGCCATTGATAAAGGTCTAGATCCATTCAAAAAAACATTTTTCAGGGAGGTAACCAGAGATGATATAATCAGGTTAACAGAAATTAAAATTAAGAGAATTTCAAAATTTGATAGTTTTAAAGCTGACGAAGCGATTCAAAAAGTTGAAAATGAAATAAAGGTTGTGAAAAACAACCTTGCAAACATTGTTGATTACACTGTTGATTACTATAAAAACTTAAAAAAGAAGTACGGGAAAGGGAAAGAAAGGAAAACTGAAATAAGGATTTTTGAAAACATTGTTGCTTCTAAAGTAGTTGTAGCAAACAGTAAACTTTATGTGAACAGGGAAGAAGGTTTTGTGGGGGTTGGGCTTAAGAAGGATGAATTCATTGCCGATTGTTCTGATATAGATTCTGTTATCGTATTTACAAGAGATGGTAACATGACGATAAGTAAAGTGTCTGCCAAAGCATTTTTCGGAAAGGACATTGTGCATGTAAGCGTTTGGAAAAAAGGTGATAAGCGAACTATTTATAACGCAGTTTATCAGGATGGAAAAAAAGGATCGGTGATGGTGAAACGCTTTAACGTGGTGTCTATTACCAGGGATAAAGAATATCCAATTACAAAAGGAACGCCTGGGTCTAAGTTGTTGTATTTCACTATGAATCCTAACGGTGAAGCTGAAATTGTAAATGTTCAATTAAAACCCGTTCCTGGAATTAGGAAGTATGGTTTTGATTTTGATTTCAAAAAAATGGCTATCAAAGGCAGAGCTTCAGTGGGAAATATATTGTCAAAATATCCGGTTAAAAAAATTATTTTAAAGGAGGAGGGTGTAAGTACTTTGGCTCCACGAAAAATTTGGTTTGATGATACAGTACGTAGGTTAAATACTGAAGAGAGAGGTCAGTTTTTAGGCGAATTCAAAGGGGAAGACAAAATACTTTGCGTGAATCAGACTGGAAATTATAAGTTGTTCAACTATTCCTTATCTAATCATTTTGAAGAGGATATGATTTTACTTGAAAAATTCAATCCTAAAAAGCCACTAAGTACAGTTTATTGGGATGGAGATAAAAAACAGTTCAATATAAAAAGGTTTTTAATTGAAGAAACAGACAGAAAAGTATTGTTTATCACCGAACACGATGATTCATACTTGGAATTGGTAAGTTCAGATTGGAAGCCAGTTATTGAAGTGGTGTATTCTAAAGTCAAAGGCAAAGAAAAAGCAGCGGAAAAGCACGATGTAGAGGAGTTGATTTCAATAAAAGGTATTAAAGCTATTGGGAACAGGTTAGCAAAGGACAAAGTTAAAATGATCAACTTGCTGGATCCAATACCTTTTAAAGAACCTGAAAAGGAAGACGCTGGTAGTCAGCACGATAACGGTAAGCCTAGTGAGAGACAAGGGTCGTTGGGCTTTGAGTAATTTTTGATCAACTTATTCGAGTTGTTGATAATCAGCTTAAAATGTTGAAAAATACGATAGATTACTGAAATGCATTGGAAATGAGTTGTGCTATATTTGCCAGCATAATTTTAATAAAATCCAATCATGAAATTCATCGTTTCTAGTGCTTCGTTAACCAAACAATTACAGTTAATTAGTGGTGTGTTGAACAACAACAATACCTTGCCAATTTTAGACAATTTTTTGTTTGAAATCAAAAAAGGTGTACTTCATGTAACTGCTTCGGACTTGGGTACGACAATGAGTTCGCAGCTGAAGATTGATTCAAAAAGCACTTTTGATGTAGCAATCCCAGCGAAGTTTTTGTTGGATATTATCAAGTCTTTTGCTGATCATCCACTTACGTTTTCGGTAAATGAAGAGAACTTCGCAATTGAAATATCTTCCGATTATGGAAAGTATAAGTTAAGCGGATTCAGCGGAAACGATTTCCCAAGAGTGCCAGCTGTGGAGCAAGAGTCTCATTTGAGCTTAAGTTCCGACATATTGTTGAAAGCTATTAATAAAACTTTATTCGCTGCTGGAAATGACGAACTTCGTCCAATTATGAGTGGTGTTTATTGTGATATAGCAAAGGACAACATTACATTTGTAGCTACTGATGCACATAAATTGGTGAGGTACAGTAGGTTTGATGTTACTTCAGAGTTAAGTACTTCTATCATATTACCTTCTAAGCCATTGACCTTGTTAAAAAATTCTTTATCAAATTCTGATGATGAAGTAAGTATAGATTTTAACCAAAACAACGCCTATTTTTCATACGGTGATGTAAAGTTAATTTGTCGTTTATTAGAAGGTAAATATCCAAATTACGAAGCGGTGATTCCTAAAGAAAATCCAAACGTGTTGACAGTAGACAAACAATTGTTGTTGAACTCTATTAAGAGGGTTTCTATTTTTGCAAATAAATCTACTTATCAAGTGAGGTTTAAGATTGCAGGAATGGAATTGAATATATCTGCCGAAGATATAGATTATTCTAATGAAGCAAATGAAAGGCTGACATGTAGTTATCAAGGTGAGGACATGGAAATAGGATTTAACTCTCGTTTTTTAATTGACATGTTAAACAATGTTGATTCCGACGAAGTAAACATTGAAATGAGCGCTCCAAACAGAGCAGGATTAATTATTCCTTCCACTATCGACAAAGAAAAAGAAGATGTTTTGATGTTGGTAATGCCGGTAATGGTATAGTCATTTAAATATAGTACAATAAAAAAAGCGAGTATTTACTCGCTTTTTTTATGCCTTAAGTACTACATGTTTGATTGTTAACCCGCCCAATCTTCCCTGTCTAGTGAGCGAAATTGAATAGCTTCAGCTAAGTGCTTAATAGTTACTTCCTTTGATTTATCTAAATCCGCAATGGTCCTTGAAACTTTTAGTATTCTATCGTACGCTCTTCCTGATAAGTTAAATTTATCCATGGCTTTCTTCAATAATCCTAATGATTGTGAACTTAATGCGCAGCATGATTTCATAAGTCTGCCTTCAAGGTGAGCATTGCAATGAAATTCTGAATTTTCAAGAAACCTTTTGGATTGAATTTCTCTTGCTTCCATCACGCGTTGTCTAATGGAGTCGCTGGTCTCTTCATTTGTTTTACTTGATAGCTCATCAAAACTAACAGGGGTGACTTCAACATGTAAATCTATTCTGTCAAGTAAGGGTCCCGAAACTTTATTCAAATAACGTTGAACAGAACCTGGAGGACAAACACACTCTTTGTCCGGATGATTATAGTATCCGCAAGCACATGGATTCATTGAAGCAATCAACATAATTCCTGCTGGATAATCAACCGAAAATTTTGCTCGGGAAACTGACACAATTCTTTCTTCCAAAGGTTGACGCATTACTTCAAGTACATTTCTTTTAAATTCAGGAAGCTCATCTAAAAACAATACACCGTTATGCGCAAGGGACACTTCTCCCGGTTGGGGATAACTACCCCCACCAATTAATGCGACATCACTTATTGTATGGTGTGGTGATCGAAATGGTCTTTCGGCAATTAACCCATCGAATTTGGCAGATTTTCCAGCAATGGAGTGAATTTTTGTGGTTTCAAGCGCTTCGTGCAAAGTCATCGGGGGAAGAATAGATGGTAATCTTTTAGCTAGCATTGTTTTTCCTGCCCCCGGAGGACCAATCAATAAAACGTTGTGCCCACCAGCTGCAGCAATTTCCATGGCGCGTTTGATATTCGCTTGACCTTTCACATCCATAAAATCGTATCGAGGATTTTTTAAACATTCAAAAAACTTTTCCCTAGTATTAATACTGTGTTTTTTTAAATTGATTTTGTCGTCAAAAAAATCAATTACTTCTTTGATGTTACTAACCCCGAAAACGTCTAAACCATCTACTATCGCTCCTTCCGTGGCGTTTTCAGCTGGAATTATTATACCTTTAAAACCTTCTTCTTTTGCTTTTATAGCTAAAGGGAGTGTGCCTTTAATGGGTAGTATGCTTCCGTCCAACGACAATTCTCCCATCATCATGTAGTCACCAATTTTTTTTGAATTAATTTGTTCGGACGCTCCTAGAATCCCGATAGCAATTCCTAAATCATATGCGGAACCTTCTTTTTTAATATCAGCAGGAGCCATGTTAATTACAATCTTTTTCCCAGGGATTTTGTAATTGATGTTTTTTAAAGCGGTTTCAATCCTGATGTTGCTTTCACGAACTGCATTATCAGGAAGTCCAACTAAATGAATTTTTGCTCCGCGGGTGACAGTCACTTCGATGGTGATGACTGTTGCTTCAACTCCTTGAATAATTCCACCATGAGTTTTTAATAGCATAAAATAATATTTAATGTAAAATTACAATAATAATAATAATAATAAATACAAAAGCATATACTTGATGTAAAAAATAGTAGGTGATTAAAAAATTATTATTTTTGTGAGTGATATGTTGTGGTTTTGGCAAAGTTGTTGCCTATGAATATGCATAACCTTAATACGATAGAAAATGAAAAATAAATTGTTTGCTTTGATGATTTTACCTTTGCTAACCATATTGGTTGCAGCAGCTCCTGCAGGAAGTGTGGGTAATTGTTATGAGAGATACGCTAAAAAGTTTGAAGAAAGAGGAGCGACTGAAGTTGAGAATGGTTGGCACGAAGGTGTTGTTATTACCTTCAGAAAAGGTTCGAATGCTGATTGTTATGTTGGAATGGTTAGGGTGGAGGAATTAAAAATCACCCAACTTAAAATCCGAAACGCCGATGGTACATATGAATTGTACACACAAAAATTTAAAGCTGGAGGTGACTTTGTTGTGACTAATGGGATTTCAACTACTCAAATTACGATGGACGATGAATTAGTAAATGTTGTTTTTGTGAAACACATTAAAGCACCAAAAAAGAAATTTACTGCTGCTCCGGATCCAGACGATTTGTAGTGATGCATAATTATTTAGTAAAAAAGGAGAATCAAATTGGTTCTCCTTTTTTTATGCTTAATACTGAGAGTATGAAATCTTGATTTCAACCTGATATGCTTTGCTAGCAGCTGTTTCAATTCCCGAGAAAGGTTATTAACGATGTGCTAATAAAAAAAATGTTAATTATTGTTTCAAGGGTTGTGAGGTATCATTAAATTCGCCTAATTACCAACTTAAAAAACTACGATTATGATTTACATTTTGATGGTTGCTGTCTTCGTTTTTGGATATGCAATGATTGCCTTAGAACACAATATTAAAGTGGATAAAGCTGCTTCGGCTTTGTTAACAGGTGTAGCAGTTTGGACATTGCTTGTGTTAGGTGCTGACGGTGTGTTCGGAATTAACTTGGATGTTCCTATTGATAGCTGGATCGAAAGTGCTAGTGGTAATTTAAAAGGTTTCGCCATTTGGATTGGTCAGGAAGGGATTGTGAATCCAGTTGGAATGGCAGCGCAAACTGCTGATGCCCACGAAACAGGACATTTAGTAACTCACTACGTAGTCCACGGATTACAACATCATTTAATTGAAATCGCTGAAATTTTATTTTTCCTTATTGGAGCAATGACAATTGTGGAACTGATTGATGCACATGAAGGTTTTGCGGTAGTGACCGATAAAATTACCACTACAAAAAAGTCGACATTGTTGTGGATTATCTGTCTTCTTACTTTCTTTTTCTCAGCTGCATTGGACAACTTGACAACTTCGATTGTGATGGCTGCGCTGTTGAAAAAACTAATTGCTGATAAAAAAGACCTTTGGATTTTTGCAGGTATGGTAATTATTGCAGCAAATGCTGGAGGTGCTTGGTCACCAATTGGAGATGTTACTACAATTATGTTATGGGTAGGTGGGCAAGTGACTGCTGGTACTATAATCATGAAAGCCATAATACCTTCTTTAGTATGTATGCTTATTCCATTAATATGGATATCAAAAACACTTAAAGGAAATGTTAGACGGCCTGAGAAAAGTGTGTTGCCTGAACACGAAGCAGAACCAACAACTGATTTTGAAAGAAAATTCGTGTTCTTTTTTGGAGTTGCGGCCTTACTAATGGTGCCAGTATTTAAAATGATCACACACTTACCACCGTTCATGGGTATTCTTGGAGGATTAGGGGCAATGTGGTTAGTTACTGAAATTTTACACAGAAAAAAGAAGCACGAGGATAAATCACATCTTTCGGTTATTGGTGTGCTTAGAAAAGTTGATACACCGTCTGTGCTGTTTTTCTTAGGTATTTTGATTGCAGTGGGAGCTTTGTCCACCGCGGGACACTTAGTTGATTTGGCAGGAGGGCTTCAGGAGTCAATAGGCAATTTATACGTTATCAATGTAATTATCGGGGTGCTTTCGTCAATTGTAGATAACGTTCCATTAGTAGCAGGTGCTATGGGTATGTATGATATTGGAGCTTATGTGCCTGGAGTTGCATACCCACAAGATCATGAGTTTTGGGTGTTCTTAGCATATTGTGCTGGAACCGGAGGATCATGTTTGATAATCGGTTCAGCTGCTGGAGTAGCTATCATGGGAATATTAAAAATTGATTTCGTTTGGTACATGAAAAAAATGAGTTTACCTGCATTAGTTGGATACCTTGCAGGAGCTGCAGTTTACATTGCGATGTTTAGTGACATCATATAATAAAATTGAAAAAGCAAACGTTCAAATATTAAATAACAAGACTTTAAGATGCCAGAAGAAGAACAAATGATAAAAGTGGCGGCTGATTCCACTACTGTAAGTGACGTTGTGGATGGATTGTCCCAGACAGAAGAAACCTTACCTATTTTCGACTTGTTATTGGACTCTTGGATCATCATTGTACCGTTGTTGGTGTTGTCTATCATAGCAGTTTATATTTGGGTGGAGCGTTATACGGCTATTCAAAAGGCTACTAAAATCAATCCTGATTTCATGTCGACCATTAAAGACCATGTAACTGCGGGTAAATTTGATGAAGCGAAATCATTGTGTGCTCAAAATGATACGCCAGTGTCAAGAATGCTTGAAAAAGGAATTTCACGATTGGGACGACCGTTAAAAGACATCTCAACTTCCATTGAAACCGTTGGTAAATTAGAGGTTTCAGTAATGGAAAAGAACTTATCAATATTGGCTACCATTTCTGGAGCAGCACCTATGATTGGTTTTTTAGGAACTGTAATCGGAATGATGAGTACTTTCCATGAAATGGCACAGGGAGGCGCAGGAGGAGTTCAAATTGAAAGTCTTTCACAAGGGATCATGTTTGCAATGACTACCACAGTGGCAGGTTTAATTGTAGGGATAATTGCTTATTTAGGATATAATACATTGGTAGCTAAAGTGGACAGGGTAGTGCATGATATGGAGGATAAGTCTATGGAATTCATGGATTTACTGCATCAACCAACGTCATAGTTGTTAATATTTACTGGTAATTAATACCAATCTAAAATGAACTTAAGATCAAGAAATAAAGTTGACGCTACTTTTAACATGTCCTCTATGACGGACATCGTGTTTTTGTTGTTGATTTTTTTTATTGTCCTTTCAACATTTGTAACTGTTCACGGTTTAGACATTGATTTACCAAAAGTTGCTGCTAACAAAGCCCTAGTGCATTCAGAAATTGTAGTAGAAGTTTCAAAAGATTACACCTACATGATCAATGGTCAAGAGTCCAGTTTTGAAGGAGTCTTGACTATATTACAGGAAAAATCAACTGATGTTGAACATCCATCGCTGATATTTTTAGCTGACGCCCAAGTGTCTTGGGAGAAAGGTATGGAGGTTATTGCAGAGGCAAAATCCATGGGTTACGAAAAAATTGTGGTTCGTACCAAAGTGAAGTAAATCAATCAAATAAATGGCAAACAGAAAGGAAAACAAAGATGGTAAGCGAAATGGTTTAATCACCACGTTGCTGGTTCATGCTTGTTTACTGATTTTGTGTTTGTTTTTAGGGTTTACATTCATGACTCCACCAAAAGGGGATGTGTCTATTGGGTTTGAAGCTTTAGGAACCGAAAATGCTGGAAGTACAGATGATTTGGCAACGAGTAAAAAGGTGTCCGACGAGACTCAAGAAGTACCAGAAACAGCCAGTAAAAGTCAGAATATTCCTGATGAAAACTATAAAACACAGGAGGAAAGTCCAGTGGAAGTAGCTAAAAATACAAGTACGGCAAAAAAAAACACTTCTGAAAGCACGAAAGAAAGCGAAAGCACTGAGGCCGTAGAAAAAGAAAAAGAGGTAGATCCAAGATTAGCAGCAGCCGGTGCTGCGATTCAAGGTCCAGATAATCCAGACGGAAAAGGAGCTGGAGGGAAAGGTCCTGGTGAAGGAACTCCTGATGGTACAACAAACGTTGGTCCTCCAGGGGGTGGTTCTACTGGTGTGTTTGATTTTTCTGGACGTACAGCTGTTAATCCCGGGAATTTAAAACACGATTGTGGAGTCCGGGCAACTGCTGATGTCAGAGTTACAGTTGACAAAAGTGGAAAGGTCATTGAAGCCATTGTGGTGGGAGGTACGAATTTGAGTGCTTGTATCGAAAAGAAAGCTATTGCAGCAGCAAAAGG
Organism: Glaciecola sp.; assembly: GCA_047632015.1. Lineage (GTDB taxonomy): Bacteria > Bacteroidota > Bacteroidia > Flavobacteriales_C > JBLIAZ01. Next base: position 8,933 of record JBLIBC010000011.1, on the reverse strand, counting down.
AACTAAGTACACTCCTAAATCTGATGGTCCAAAATATCAAGAAGGAACAATTTCTTTAAATTTCCATGTGAATTAATTTTCATGGATTACAAGCAGACCGTTGACTATTTATATTCTTGCTTACCAAGTCTTGATAAAAAAGGTTGGAGTGCATATAAGCCTGGTTTGTCGAGGGTTAATGCATTACTGAAGTTACTAGACAATCCACAAGATTCTTTTAAAATTATTCATGTAGCAGGTACTAACGGTAAAGGTTCGGTATCACATATGTTAGCATCTGTCCTTCAGGAGTCTGGTTTAAAAGTTGGATTATTCACATCACCGCACTTAAAGGATTTTCGTGAAAGAATTAAAGTGAACGGTAAAGAAGTGAATAAAAAAAAAGTAATTGATTTTGTTGGTGATTTCAAAGTACCTTCAAAAGATATTTCACCTTCTTTTTTTGAGTATACTTTTGCTTTAGCTGCAGATCACTTTAAAGAATCAGAAGTGGATGTAGCTGTTATTGAGACTGGATTAGGAGGAAGACTTGATTGCACTAATGTGGTCAATCCTATTTTGTCAGTAATTACAAACATATCTCTAGATCACGAGCAGTTTTTAGGTGACACTTTACAAAAAGTAGCTGGTGAAAAAGCTGGTATTATTAAAGAAAACACACCTGTTGTAATAGGTCGTCAGCAAGACGAGGTTCAAGAGGTGTATAACCAAGCTGTCAAAAAGCAGAATGCGCGATTGCACCTTTCCGATGCTGAAACAGAAACATATAAATGCGAACTACAAGGAGATTATCAAATTGAAAATCAAAGAACGGTATTGAAATGCATTGAAGTTTTAAAATCATTGCATTTTTTAATTTTACCAGAGCACGTCCAGAAGGGGTTGCAAAGTATTACTCTTAACACAGGGTTAAAAGGGAGGTGGCAACTGTTGTCACACAACCCAAAAATCATTTGTGATGTGGGGCATAATATTGATGGTGTAAAACAAATAATGAAGCAGCTTTCCAATGAGTCATACTCGGGAGTAAGTGTGGTATGGGGAATGTCGGAAGACAAGAAAATCACAGAAATATTGTCCTTACTGCCAATTGAATATAATTATTATTGGTGTGCTGCGGAGAATCCACGATCACTTAATGCTGCTGAATTGAGAATGAAAGGATCATCACTAAAACTCTTTGGAAAGGATTATTCTTCCGTTTATTCGGCATATCAACATGCTAAATCTGAATTAAAAGAAGGTGAAATATTATTTGTGGGAGGAAGTGTATTTGTTGTGGCGGAGGTGATTTAAAATATCTTGAGTCACATTTAATTTAACATAAACTCAGCTTCCAGCTTAAACTGCTGAATTTCAGCGTAAAATGATTCCCCACTTAATATATTGATCATTTGGAATTTACCTTTCATGTTACCTATCCCTGATTTTAAGTTCACATTGGAACTATAATCAAATTTTCCATTAGGAGCAATTTCTGGCGTTAATCCGACAACACCATCTCCTTTTACCATGATTACCTCGCCATTGCTGTCGGTAATCATCCATTCTCTTTTTTCCAGTTTTACAGGAAAAGGGTTGTTGTTGGTGATACTAATTTTATACGAAAAAATAAAACTAGGCACATCTGCACGAGAAAATTCAGCTTCAAAGACGGTTTTAACCGCGATGACAATATTGCTATTTCTAGTGATGTTTTTCATAATAATATGCTAGTTGGTCTTATGACGTAAATATTATAAAAAGGTTGCGTATTTCCCTTGATTAAAATCAGTTATAGTTAAAACTTTTTAATCCTACCAATTCATAGTAGTCAGAAGTAAAGCTTTTATGATATACCAGCACCGAATAATAATTATCGGTTTCGTAATAATTTCCTTCAGCAGTAGCCCATGTGAGCTTACCTTCTTTGTCGACTAAATAGGCAAAATCATAAACTCCTTGTTTTAAAAACAGCTTCCCAACATACTGGTTGCTTTTTTTATTGAACGTCATTTTAGCTTCTTGCTTTTTTTCCCAGTTAGTCAATGCTCCCCATACGTAAAGATTCAGTGTAGAATCTGCAGTAGGGTAGTTCAAGTAAAAATAGACCCAAGTGTAATCTGTTTCAGAATATGCTGATCGATGACTTTGTGATTGGATGTATTGATTTCCATTATGATCACTAATTGAAGAGTAAGTTCCGTAACTTCTAATAGTTGCTGGGTGCAATATACTGTGGTATTGTTTGTCTTTATATAATGCTTTGTAAACTCCATAGCCATTTGTGCTCAGGTTAATGTTCCTTGTATCAAATTGCCTGAATTCATTCCCTGCTTCAATGTTCATTTTAGAGCTGTTGTAACTCAATAATTTGCCGTTGATATAAGTAGGCATATAAAACGCTAGATTATTGTAATTCTGATTTTTCAATACAGCTACTTTGAACTCATTTCTTGGATCAGTTGAGTTGATGTTGCTTTGATTAATCTTAAAATTAATTTGATGAACAGATTTATGATCACTCAATGAACTAGAGGGTAAAGGAGTGATTGAGACATTAGTTGTCACCACATAAAACTTTTGACTTAATACCACTTGATTTCGCTTACCTACCGGATATACCAACAAAACATAGTTTCCGCTTTTTGTAATAATCATGTTGTCATCAGGAAAATTTTGACTGTAGTGAATGTAATTTTGTCCTGTGTTTTGGGAATATTTAAAATCTAAAATATTATCCTCTGAATATCCTTCCAAGTATTCGTTACTGAATAAGTCCGAGGGGGTCCAGTCAGGATTGCAGTGAACCAAAGTGTAGGAATAATCAACGTACTGGTTGGAAAGTAAATCAAAATGTAGAGTCAAGGCGTTGGCTTGATTTGTTTTAATAGCAGGCAATTTATATTCGTTTGTTCTTCCTGGAGTTGAAGTAATTGTACCCGGATTATTCAGTGTTATAAAAACTGATTTTATGCTGTCATTAAAGGATTGGTTTGAAAAATTTTGTGCCATTACGCAAATGGGTAGCAGGAGTGGCAGTATTAATATTGATCTTAAGTTGTACATGAATTTCGATTTCTGATTCCTTAACTTCTTTTATAACTAAAATGTTGCCAAACTATTATTTAGAACTGTTCTAAATAATATATTAATACTCAATTTTTCTTGATAAAGGTAAGGAAAGATTATTTTCGCGGTCGTATAGATTACTCAATCCAATTTTAAGTAAAATGGCGGTACAAATAAAACTAAGAAAAGGGGGAGACATAAAACTTCAAGGAACTGCTGAAAAGGCAATAGTTGAAGCTCCTAAGTCTGAATTTTTCGCAATCAAACCAAGTGATTTTCATGGAGTTACTCCAAAATTATTATTAAAGGAAGGCGCTAAGGTGAAAGCTGGAACGCCAGTTTATTTTGATAAGAATAATGAAAAAATTAAATTTTCATCACCTGTATCTGGAGAAATTAGTGAAATAGTAAGAGGTGCTCGTCGTGTGATTCTTGAAATTAAAATTAAAGCAGACGGAAGTGACGCATCAGAGGAAGTCGAAGTTAGTGCTTCCGATAGCAAAGAGCAAATCATTGAAAAAATGTTAAATGTTGGTTTGTGGCCATTGGTTAAACAACGTCCATTTAACAGCATAGCTAATCCGGTTGATTCACCAAAAGCAGTTTTTGTTTCGGCTTTTGATTCGAGCCCGTTAGCTCCAGATTACGATTTTTTATTAAAAGGAAGAGAAGAGGATTTCCAAGCTGGAATTGATGGTTTAGCAAAACTTTCAGGAACAGGAAAAGTTAACTTGAATGTGTCATCAAATAATGCTTCAAGTTGGCTTTCAAAAGTAAATAATACAGAAGTTGCTGAAATAAACGGACAACACCCAGCAGGTAATGTTGGGATTCAAATCCACCACCTTAATCCAATGAATAAAGGTGAGGTCATTTGGACAGTAAATGCACAAGATGTTGCAATCATCGGAAGCTTTTTAAGAACAGGAAAGGTGTCTGCTAAAAAAGTCATTGCCTTAACGGGGTCTGAAGTGAATGCTCCAAAATATTACAACGTAACTACAGGACAAAGTTTAACAGGTGTTTTTGATGGGAACATCAAAAGTGCTGAGGAAGCTCCGAGATTTATAGGCGGAAACGTTCTAACTGGAAATAAAGTGGAGAAAGATGATTTCTTAGGGTTCTACGATAATCAATTAACAGTAATTCCAGAAGGTAATCAATATGATTTCTTTGGGTGGGCAGTTCCTATTCAACCAAAAAAATATTCTTTCAGTCATACTTTGTGGTCTTGGATAACTCCAAACAAGGAATACCGATTAAACACCAATTTAAATGGTGAAGGTCGTGCATTTGTGGTTTCTGGCCAATATGAATCATTATTACCAATGAACATTTTACCAGTTCATTTATTGAAAGCATGTTTAATAGAAGACATTGATTTAATGGAAGGCTTAGGAATTTATGAAGTAGTACCTGAAGATCTAGCCTTGTGTGAATTTGCATGTACTTCAAAACAACCAACGCAAGAAATTTTACAAGCGGGACTGGATTTGGTTAAAAAGGAATGCGCTTAATTAACATTGACCAGAAGAAATTAATTTAATAGGACCTTATATAATTTAAGATGAAGTTTTTAGAAAAATTATTAGACAAAATGGAACCTGATTTCGCTAAAGGCGGAAAAAAGGAAAAGTGGATGCCGCTTTTTGACGGTTTTGCAACTTTTTTGTTCATGCCAAAACACACCACTAAAAAAGGTGTGCATATTCGTGATGCAGTCGATTTAAAAAGAACAATGAATACTGTAATCATGGCTTTAATTCCATGTTTATTATTCGGTATTTGGAACACGGGATTTCAGCATTATAAAGCTTTAGGCTTATTGACTGAATTTGATTTCTTGGACCAAGTATGGTTTGGTGCTATGCAAGTATTACCAATTGTAATTGTTTCTTACGTAGTAGGGTTAGGTGTTGAATTTGCATTCGCTATATATAAAGGACACTCTATTGAGGAAGGGTTTTTAGTGTCAGGAATGTTAATTCCTTTAATTGTTCCTGCTGACACTCCTTTATGGATGATAGCAGTAGCTACAGCATTTGCGGTAGTATTTGGTAAAGAAGTTTTTGGTGGAACTGGGATGAATATTTTGAACCCAGCATTAGTAGCAAGAGCATTTTTGTTCTTTGCTTATCCGAAGCAATTGTCTGGAGATAAAGCGTGGGTAAACACTGAGTTACCTGATGGTTATACGCTTAATGAAGCAGGTGTTGTAATCAATGAATTAGGGAAGTCTTTTACTATTGATGCGACAGCAGGGGCTACTCAGCTGTCGAGGTTTAATGCGAGTATAGGTATAGCTAAAGAAAAAGGATTAGCAGCTGGACAAGAAGCTCTCGGAAACGCTTATTCGGTGTGGGATTCATTCATTGGAATTATACCAGGTTCAATAGGAGAAACTTCGGTAATAGCCATCTTAATTGGAGCTGCATTGTTATTATTAACTAGAATTGCTTCATGGAGAGTAATGCTTTCAGGAATTGCTGGAGCAGCTGTTATGACTTTAATTTTTAACACGGTAGGTGCTGGTGTTAATCCTTATATGGAAGTAAGCATATTACAACATTTAACCGCTGGAGGTTTCATGTTTGGTTTGGTATTCATGGCTACTGATCCGGTGTCAGCCTCACAAACAGTAACAGGTAAATTCATTTATGGTTTCTTAATAGGAATGATGGCAATCATGATTCGTGTATTTAACCCAGCATATCCTGAGGGAATGATGCTGGCAATTTTATTCATGAATGTAATGGCGCCATTAATTGATCATTACATAGTGGAAGGTAACATCAAGAAAAGATTATCAAGAGTTAAAGCTGAAGTAAAAGCTCAAGCTTAAATTGTAGCTCAAAACACAATATTATAACTAATTACATAAGCGTTTAGAAATGGCAATTAATAAAAACAGTACGGGATATACAATGACATTTGCTGTCATCCTTGTAGTAATATGTGGAGCAGGGTTGGCTTTATTGGCAACTTCATTGAAAAAACTTCAGCAAGATAACGTTGCGAACGAAAAGCGTCAGTTCATTTTAGCTGCTGCAGGGTATGCTTCTATTGATTCATTGAAAAAGATGGAGATGTCCGAAGTAGAAAAAATATTCACAGAATCATTTACGCAAGATGTATATGGCAAAGACGGAAATGTAATTGATGGAGAACTTGCCTTCTCAATTGATATTGTAAAAGAATACAAAGCAACTAAAAGAAGCATTGATTCTCGAAGATACCCTGTATTTCATTACAAAAATGGAGAAGTAGAACGTCACATTATTCCAATGGCAGGAAATGGTTTATGGGGGCCAATATGGTGTTTTATTGCATTGGGAAAAGACATGAATACGGTAGAAGGAGTTGTTTTTGATCACAAGTCAGAAACACCTGGTTTAGGTTCTAAAATAGCAGATGCTCCATTTACAGATATGTTTACTGAGTCACCTAAAACGATCATGAATGGAGATAAATACGTTTCTATTAACGTAGTAAAAGGAGGTGTTAAAAATCCAGAACACGAAGTGGATGCAATTGCGGGAGCAACCATTACTTCCAATGGAGTTGGTGCGATGTTAAGAGGTGGTTTTACACCTTATATGAAGGCATTTGGATTATTAAAGAAGTAAGAAAGAAATTTTATAAAATAAACTTTTAGCAATGGGAAGTAACAACATGAAATTGATAAAGGATCCTTTAAACGATTCAAATCCAATTTCCATTCAAGTACTAGGGATATGTTCAGCATTGGCAATTACCATCATGTTGGAAAATGCTTTTGTGATGTCATTATCTGTGATGTTCGTATTAATTGCGGCAAACGTAATAGTTTCCTTAATAAGGAATTTGATTCCAGATAAAATTAGAATCATCGTTCAATTGGTAATTGTGGCAACACTTGTAATTACAGTGGATCAAGTATTGAAAGCATACGTTTATGAAGTGTCTAAGCAATTGTCAGTATTTGTTGGTTTGATCATTACAAACTGTATCATCATGGGTCGATTGGAAGCATTTGCATTAGCAAATAAACCAGGACCATCTTTTTGGGATGCAGTAGGAAATGGATTAGGTTATGCTTGGATACTATTAGTAGTAGGATTTGTGCGTGAAGTTCTTGGTTCAGGTTCTATTTGGGGATTCAATATTATTCCAGAAGGTATGTTAATAGAAGACGGAGGTTGGTACGAACACAACGGTTTAATGTTGTTGTCGCCGATAGCCTTGTTTTTAGTAGCTACCGTAATATGGGTGCAACGTACTAAAAACAGAAAATTGATCGAGGCCAATTAGAATTTAAATTAGAAAAACAAAAGAGATGTTAGATTACATAAACATAATTGTAAAAAGTATTTTCGTCGAGAACATGATTTTCGCCTATTTCTTAGGTATGTGTTCTTATTTAGCGGTATCAAAAACTGTGAAAACAGCTTCAGGATTGGGATTAGCGGTGATATTTGTACTGGTCGTTACAGTACCTGTAAATTATTTGCTTGAAAATTACGTATTAGCTGAAGGCGCCCTTTCGTGGTTAGGGCCTGACTATGCTACAGTTGATTTATCATTCCTTTCTTTCATTATGTTCATTGCGGTTGTAGCCTCAATTGTGCAATTGGTTGAAATGATTGTGGAACGTTTTGCTCCAGGATTGTACGGAGCTTTAGGTATTTTCTTACCATTGATTGCTGTAAACTGTTCTATTTTAGGTGGTGCATTGTTCATGCAAGAAAGGCAGTATGGCTCCGTTGGGGAAGCAACAGCGTTTGCTTTTGGATCAGGAATAGGTTGGTGGATTGCAATTGTTGCACTAGCCGCTATCAGAGAAAAAATTCGTTACTCAAATGTGCCTGCTCCATTAAGAGGATTAGGTATCACTTTCATCATTACTGGTTTAATGGGGATCGCGTTCATGAGTTTCTTAGGAATAGAATTATAGTATAACAGTAAGTTTAAAAGATATTTAAAATAGAGTTATGGAATTTCAAATTGTCATTATTAGTGTTGTAGTTTTCTTGATTGTGGTTTTAGCCTTAGTTGGATTACTACTTTTTGCCAAATCAAAATTATCTCCTTCTGGATTGGTAAAAATTACCGTAAATGGTGAAAGAGTAATTGAAACAGAAGCGGGATCGACTTTGCTTACAACTCTTGGAAACAACAAAATTTTCCTGCCATCAGCTTGTGGTGGAGGGGGAACATGTGCCATGTGTGAATGTCAAGTTCATTCTGGAGGAGGTGAAATTTTACCTACTGAAAAGCCGTATTTCTCAAGAAAGCACATAGCTGAAAATTATAGGTTAGGTTGCCAGGTAAAGGTAAAGCAGGACATGGAAGTAGAAATTCCAGCAGAAATTTTTGGAATTAAAAAATGGGAATGTGAAGTAATATCTAATTACAACGTTGCAACCTTCATTAAAGCATTCATCGTTAGATTGCCTGAAGGCGAAACATTGGACTTTGAGGCTGGAGGGTATATTCAAATTGACGTTCCAGAATTGACTGTTGATTTTAAGGACATGAATGTGGAGCCAGATTCAAGTGATCCCATTGGACCGGAGAAATTTAAAGGAGATTGGGACAAGTTTGGTTTGTGGGATTTAAAAATGGTTAACCCTGAGCCTTGTTTTAGAGCCTATTCAATGGCTAATCACCCAGCTGAAGGAAACATTGTAATGCTTACTATTCGTATCGCTACACCTCCTTTTGACAGGGCTAAAAATGGGTGGATGGATGTTAACCCAGGTATTTGTTCTTCTTTCGTGTTTTCAAGAAAATTAGGTGATAAAGTAACTATTTCGGGTCCTTATGGAGAATTCTTTATCAAGGAAACAGGTACTGAAATGATTTACATAGGAGGTGGTGCTGGTATGGCGCCAATGAGATCA
>JBLIBC010000010.1:0-23533 GCA_047632015.1 Glaciecola sp. | reverse complement strand
ACAACTGTTTAAATAATTCTTTGAAATCACAACGCCATTGGAAGTATAACCCTCATGCAATTAATAATTTTTTACTGTTCTCATTATCCTTTATTTTCCTATTTCAATACGTGTTTGTAGGAATTCGATTTGGTGCAATAGTTGCCAATTACGAATTACAAAAGGATTTGGCTTCTGGGTTCTTTTTACTCATGTTTTTAACTATAAGTTTAAGCAAGTTTGATTACGTGCCAAATTACTGGGCTCCTCTAAAATTTTGGGATTGGGATGTGTTTTTAAATATACCAATGGTGACCCCTCAATATTTCAATGTGAAAGAAATAATAAATACCAAAGTAAGAATTTCTACTTTCGGGAACTATCCCGAGCTTAAGGGAGTATTGCCAGTCGAAGGTGAAATTATCAGCAGAGAGTTGATCAGTTGGGAAAAAGATTGGTATGTAGTGAAATTGCAAAAACAAGTAAAAATAAGAAGGAAACAGTATGCTTTTTTATTGATTAAAATGAGGCATGAAAACGAGTTGATATTTTCGAAACAACATCAAGTAGTACAAATTAGATTAGTGGATAACCCGGATGATTTATCGAAGCGAAAAAAGCGAAAAAAAGAATTTCAATTTGCTGAAATGGGAAGGTTGGAAAAGATTGATTAATAGCATGTTGTGACTTAGTTAACAGCTGTTGATTTCTTATTATAGTAAAAGCTTGTCCAGTATTATTTCCTTTGGGTATCTTGTGTAAAAATCATAGATACGTGGGTAAAAAAATATTTGTTCTAGATACTTCGGTGATCATTTACGATCACAATGCAATTAAGAATTTTGCTGATCATGACGTTGCAATCCCTGTGACTGTGTTGGAGGAGTTGGATAATTTCAAAAAAGGAAACGATACCAAAAATTTTGCTGCTCGGCAGTTTTCAAGATTCATTGACGAAGCAAGTGGAACTGAATCGTTAAAGGAATGGACACCAATTGGAGGAAAAGACAGAGGTTCTTTTTCGGTAATTATGCATGCTAATCCAAGGATTGACGCCATTGATGTGTTTGACGATAACAAAGCAGATCACAGGATTTTAAATGCTGCCTTAGTTTTGACTGAACAGTATCCGAAAAAACAAGTGGTGCTTGTATCAAAAGACATCAACTTAAGAATTAAAGCAAAGTCCTTAGCTATTACCGCCGAAGACTACGAAACAGGAAAAACGGATGGCTCCAAATTAAAAGCAGACACCACTCCAACTGGTCGTAAGGTAATTGAGAACGTGCCGGATAACGTTATTAATGATTTTTATGAATCGCAAACGTGTCAAGGGTCGGATGTGCTTGGGGATAAGAAAGGAGGGAGCAACCATTATTATATTTTAAAAAATGGAAAGAAATCTGCATTAGCCTATTATGATGCTGAGGACGATTGTTTTGAAAGGGTAGACAAAACCAGTTCATACGGGATATCTCCTAAAAACGCGGAACAAGCATTTGCATTGCATGCTTTGTTGAATCCGAAAGTCAAACTGGTTACAGTACAAGGTGTAGCAGGGACTGGAAAAACATTACTCTCTTTAGCTGCAGCATTACAACAACATCAAAATTTTAACCAAATATATTTAGCTCGCCCAATTGTGCCTTTAAGTAACAAGGATATTGGGTATTTGCCAGGTGATGTAGGAACAAAATTGAATCCGTACATGGAACCATTGTGGGATAATTTAGGTTACATCAAAAACAACTTGGGTTACGAAAACAAAGATTATAAAACCATTGAAAACTTGGTTGACAATGGAAAAATAGTAGTTTGTCCACTGGCTTACATAAGAGGGAGAAGCTTGTCGGATGTGTTTTTTATTGTGGATGAAGCACAAAACCTAACTCCACATGAGGTGAAAACGATCATATCACGAGCAGGTGAAAACACAAAAATGATTTTCACAGGTGATGTGTATCAAGTGGATACTCCTTATTTGGATTCGCTTTCGAATGGTCTTTCATACTTAATCGAAAGAGCGAAAAATCACAAATTATACGCTCATGTTACTTTAGAAAAAGGGGAGCGTTCAGAATTGGCAAACTTGTCAAACGATTTATTGTAGGTCGAATGAGTCAACAACCAAACAATCCTTTGCATGGGGTTAAATTGGCTGATATCATGGAAGAACTTCATGCTCATTACGGGTGGAATCAATTGGGGTATTTAGTTCGAATTAATTGCTTTAACGAAAGTCCTAGCATTAAGTCCAGTTTGAAATTTTTAAGAAAAACACCTTGGGCTAGAGAAAAAGTTGAGGAGTTGTATCTGGATTACTTGGAAGAGAAAAACTAGTTTTGTGCTGAGTATAGAAAATTGTTAAATGTCCTATTAAGATTGTAAGATGAAAAGAATATATATATTGATTTTGTTGATTGTGGTTTCTAAGTTTACGGAAGCTCAAATTTGTAACACTTTTACTGTTAGTGAATTGGTAAAGAACGGAGATTTTGAACTAGGGTATCTAAAGCCAGGTAAAAATGTTTCAATTCATGATTTCGGAGCAAGTTCAGAATTTGAATTTTATTCTGACTTAAATTTTGTGGGGTTGGAAGCAGATTTAACCTCTTCTTCTTGCAATTATGGAATAGGAGATAAGTATGCAGTCATTCGATCGGAAAATTTTACTTGCGCTGGTACCAACTATATTAATAACGCATTTTTCGGACTAAGCTACGGAGGAGACGCAAATTTTAATGATCACACACCAGGGAAAACTGGTAAAGGTTATGCTCTTGTAGTAGATGTTAATTCAATAAGCACCAGTGTAAAGTCGGGAGGTGATCCAATTATTTGGGAGCAAAAAATTAAAGTGAATGAAAACATGACATATTACTTTTCTACTTATGTGAAAAACTACAGTAGTGGCACACCGGTTGTGTTAAATATGGTGGTTGTTCCATGTAGTAATGGTACAGCTGTTGAAGGACAACGTTCTTTGGTTGGTAGTGGTAGTCCTTCAGGATTAGCTATTTGGAATCAGGTTTCGGGATCATGGAATGCTCCTGCGTTGTCTGATTCGGTGTTTATTCGGGTTGAAGTAGGTAATCCGTTAGCAGGTAGCTCAGGAAATGATTTCGTTCTCGATGATATATCTTTCATTAATTCTTGTCAAAACATTGAGGGTCAAATATCGAAATTTTATGATGTGAGGGAAGATACTTTGGAGTTGTGTGCAAATGGAGGAATCGTTAATGTATATGCGGAAGATCAGGATAGTTATTTGTTTGTGCCAGGCACAGGTAGGAAATTACATTGGTACGTTGGAGAGGGTACAATTCAGGTTGAAATAGACTCATTATTAGACAAGCATTTGCCGCAATTTAGGACAAGTGGATCGTACAGAATGTGTGTTGCAGATTCTGGTAGCAACACCTGCGGTATAAATAAGTCGTTTTATGTACACGAAAAACTAACAGTTGATTTACCTGATGTCATTTTGTGTGATTCTTCTGTAAAAAGATTAAGTACTGTCGTTATAGGTGGTAGTCAAGCTGTTGAAAAACCTCAGTGGATTTTACCATCAGGTCAAATAACAAATGCATATGAAATTTATGCGTCTGAAACAGGGCAATATACATTTACCGCTTCGGCAATTAACGGATATAAATGTAAAACTACAAATACATTTAATGTTACTAGTAATATTGCTCAAGCAAGCCTTGATACTGTCTTATATTGTACAAATGGGTATAATTTAAACGTGTCCTCAAAAAATGGAGATGATTACATTTGGGGTTATGACAAAGAATTAAATAATGTGGCTGGGACAGGAAGCACTTTGTTTATGCCAGAAATACCGAGTACTGAATATGATATATATTTTAAACCAAGCGCTTCCTCAGCTTTAGGAACAATCGGTCCAGATACTACAGCCTTAATAAGCAACTGGGGACTTTACCAGGAGACATTGTCTGTTTCTGGTGCTGGAGTTGAATTAAAGGAATTGAAAGTTAAATATGCTACATGGTCAGGAGGATGCAGTGGAAGTGGTAGCACCATTCAAACACATTTAATTGTGGAAGGCAGTAAAAGAGATACTATCAATTTTACTGCTAAATGTGGTTATTCAACCCTTGTTCCGGTTAATTTGAAATTACCTGTTGGAAGCTACACTATTTCCTTGGCTTCGGGAGTTCAAGCATTTTCAAAATATGGATTTCAAAATCAAATTATTGATGGATTTGTAATACAAACAGGCGAGGCCAATAAAATATTTTCGGACATGGTTTTTGAAAAAGGATATACTTGTGCGTCAGGAAAATTAAGAGCTATTGGATGGGAGTGCACTGTGACTGGAATTGAAAATGAAGCTGATAAAGGTTTTAATGTGTATCCAAATCCGACTTCAGGAATGATTAGTATTGTGCCGGTTCAAGAATCAATTGAAATTTTGTCTATGGAGGGAAAAGTAGTCGCTTTTTATACCAACGCTTCAGTCATTGATTTGAGCGCACTTTTACCTGGTGTTTACTTTGTTAAATCGTCTAATAAAGTGATAGAAAAGCTGGTTATAAGGTAGCTAAAGAGTCACCACCAAAATCTTGAATAGTATAGCCTTGTGCAGTCAGTAAAGCTTTACAAGCGTCCTGATCTTCGGCTGAAAGCAAATGTCTTTCAAATGAAATCATTTTTGGTTGTACTTTACTAAAGTCTATTGTTTTGATGATTTCAAAATCATAACCTTCAGTATCAATTTGAAGTAAATCCAAGTGAGTGAAACCGTGCTGCGACATAAGATCGAGGATGCTAACACAGTGAACCTCTTCTGTGGTAATGTAGTCTTCGTCTTTTGCCGGAAGTATTGCTCCTTCCTTTAGAGCTCTGGTTTTTATTCGATCGTTGTTTTTTATTCGATCGAGCATTACTTCCTTATTGAATGTAGCTAGACCAGTTGCCCAACGAGAGTTGCTCACTGCAAGTTTATACAGTAGTTTGATTCCTGTCTCGGCTGTAACAGCTTTGTTTTCAAGATGTACATTTTTTTCAAAACGGTACGTTTTTTTAAGGCGCGTATTAAAAACTTCCTCTTGAGGTTCTGCAATAATTCCTTTCCACCCGTATTTTTTAACGAACCGAAATATTGGGTCATTTGCAAAGCCATCATTGCCACCTATTTGTAAAAAACAGAAAGGTTTTTTGCTGCCACGTATATCCAATTGTTCAGCTAACGAGTCTTTTTTTGTTTTGTAAAAGTATTTGCAATACAGTGGCATCAATAAAGGGTCGATCCCCAGATACTCAGCCCTTAGCCTTTTATATACCTCTTTTATTTTCACGTAATAATGTCCTGTTAGCTTTACTTTTTCTTTCTGTTAGCTATTTTGTCGCCTTTAGTGTATGCCTTTTTATACTTAGCTGCTAACTTACGCCTGTAAGATCCACCTTCGTTGTTCTTGCTGTTCTTTTCGCTTTTTTCATGAAAAGCACCTCCTTCACTTATCTTTGTGTTGGTGTTTCTATTCTTTTTTGTTCTTGGCTTATCTCGTTCCTCAGGAAGAAGTTGTGTATCTTCTTTGACTTCTTCAGGTATTGATACTTGAGGGATTTTATAATCCATTAATTCTTCGATAGCATCTTTCCTTTCCTCCTCTGCCTCAGTAAAAAACAACATAGACTTACCACTTTCTCCTGCTCTACCAGCACGTCCAATCCTGTGCATGTAATTTTCAGGAAAACTAGGTGTGTCAAAATTAATTACGTGCGAAAGCTTATCTAAATCAATTCCTCTAGCTATAACGTCAGTAGCAATAAGTACCCTTGTGGAACCAGTGTCAAATCTTTTAATGATGTCCAATCGATAATTTTGAGACTTATTGGAATGAATGATTCCAGCATCCATCACAAACCTTTCAATTAGTTTTTCAAATAAGATATCCGCATTTTTTTTACTTGATACAAACACCAGTACTTTATGGAATTCTTCCTTGTCTCTAAGGACATGAGTAAGCAAGTTAATTTTTGAGTAAAAATTCCTAACGGGGTAACAAGTTTGATCAATGCTTTCCAACCTTGTTCCACTTGCAGCAATAGCAACACGTACAGGGTCAATAAAAAATTCGTCAATAAGTACACTTACTTCGTCTGTCATGGTGGCTGAAAACATGATGTTTTGCCTTCGTCCAGGAAGTAGGTCAAAAATATTTTTTAGTTGAGGTCGAAATCCTAAATCCAACATGACGTCTACTTCGTCAATTACCAACTTCGTCACGGCGCTAAATTTAAAAGCCCTGTCCATGGCTAAGTCATACAACCTTCCAGGAGTTGCAACTATGATATCGCAACCTTGAGCTACATCCCTTGCTTGAGCATTAATATTGGTGCCTCCATATACCCCAACAACTCTAAAACTGTTGTATTTAGAATATTCTTTTATGTTATCTACTATTTGAACAACCAGTTCACGGGTAGGAACTACTATAATTATTCTTGGTGTGATTTGTTTTGAAAACTTTAAGGTTTGCAACAAAGGCAGCATGTAACCTAATGTTTTTCCGGTCCCGGTCTGCGCTATTCCTACTACATCTCTCCCCGACATCAAAACAGGAAATGCTTTTTCCTGAATAGGGGTGGGTGTTTTAAACCCTAAATCCTCAATTGCGTTTAGTAATTGTCTTGATAAGTTAAGTTCTCTAAAGCTACTCATGGTTCAAAATTAACAATATTGTCAGTTAATCTCTACAAAGTAGCTATTTAAAGAGGTGTTGTTGTTTACATTTTATAATGTAACCCCATTTCTCCTGAAAAAGTAGTTAAGAGAGAACTGGCTGCATAAAATCCATATCCCCCCATAAAACTAAAAACGAAGTTTTCTGAGAATTTGTGGTCAAATCCAAACCCAGCACCTATGCTCAAGAAATCTAAACTTCTATTGTCCACCATTATACTCGATCCAGCATATAATAATGGAACAAATTTCTTGTTCAATTCTACAGCTTTTTTTGATCTGAAAGTGAATCCTACACCGGCGCTAGCCCATAATTCACTGTCACTAAAAACTGGAATTCCAGTTAATTGAATACCAAATCTATTTTTTACGTATTTGTACGAAAACCCCATACCGGTTGTACTACCTATGCTTAATCCGACGAAATGGTTGCCTGCAGTAGTGTCCGATTTAGCATCTTGAGCGAATATAAAATTGACTGCAATTAATAGTGTAGTAAAAAGGACTATTTTTTTCATGTTGAAGTTTTTTTATAGTTGATAATTTGTTGTCACGCAATATAACGGATTATATTATTTAGGGTTGCTTTAAGAGATGTTTTAATTCAAATTAATATTTGAGGTTTTCAACAAGTAGGTTAAAAATGGTTGTAAGTTTTAAGTGTGGTTTCCATAAATTAAAATTGTAAAAGCGTAATTTTAAATCAATTATTCAACTGATATTTTGATTGATATAATACTTGGAATTGTAGCTTTTGTTTTGTGCTTGTATTTGCTGTTTAAGCTGTATTCAAATTTAAATGTAGATCTATCGTTTAAATTTGTTGCTGCGGCATTCCTTTTAAGAGTGGGGGCCGGATTTTGTCTCACTTTAATTTACACTTATTACTATCTGGACCGCAGTCTTGCCGATACTTTTAGGTATTTTGACGATAGTTTTTATTTACACCAATTGCTACTGGAAAACCCAAAAGAATATTTTTTAGTCATGATCGGCGTGCATTCTGAGGTGCGAGAATCTATTCCGTTACTCGAATCCATGACCAATTGGTTTCCGGCATTAAGATCACCAATGTACAATGATAACAGAACAGTTATAAGAATAAATGTTGTGATGCGTTTGTTCAGCTTTGGCAGTTATTATGTTCACATGTGCCTTTTCGCTTTCATGGGATTTGTTGGGCAAATGTTTGTATTTAAAGCTTTTCAAAAATATTTCTTAAAAAAGGAGGTATGGTTAGGGTTCGTTATTTTTTTAATACCATCACTGGTGTTTTGGACATCAGGAATACTTAAAGAAGGCCCCTTGTTTTTAGCGTTAGGATGCCTGTTGTACATCATGGAAAAGGTAGGGAGAAAGGGTTTTACTAAAAAAGACTTAATAACAGTAGCTCTGCTGTTTTTATTTTTATTCCACATGAAGTTTTATGTGGGACTCATGTTGGTTCCTGTGTTCACTTTACATTGGTTGTTTAACAAGTGGCAAGAAGTTACCAGATGGAAACTAGTTTTGTGCAATTACAGTTCTTATTTTGTACTCGCCGTTGTATGGCATTTTATTCGATTCAAATGGTCCTTATTTACGGTGTTTAAATGGAAAAAAAAGGATTTTGAGGGTTTGGCTGAATCAATGGATGCAAGGAGTTTAATTGATACTTACGATCTGGAGGATAATGCATTGAGTTTTTTAATAAACATCCCTCAAGGTTTATTCAATGCCTTGTTTCGACCTTTATTGTGGGAAGCTTATTCTCCGTTAATATTGTTAAATGCAATTGAAAATGTGATGTTACTTGGATTCATGGCGCTTTGTTTTTATTTTAGAAAAAAGGTGAAGTTCAGTGATATGAGTTTGTATTTTTTGATTTACTCCATAACTTTGCTAGTCGTGGTTGGGATGGTAACTCCTATCCTGGGTAGTTTAGTCAGGTACAAAATTCCAGCCCTGCCATTTTTATTGATGTTTTGTGTTAGCATTCTTGATGTTGAACGATTAAAACGCAGTAATTCACTGTTTAAAAAGTTATAAGAATAATGAGATACAACAAATTAGGATTGTCCGATTTAAGTGTAAGCAATGTGTGCTTAGGTACCATGACTTTTGGTGAGCAAAATACACAGGACGAGGGTTTCGAACAATTGGATTACGCTGTAGCAAACGGTGTCAACTTTATTGATACCGCTGAGATGTATTCAGTCCCAGGGCGTGCAGAAACTTGTGGGGCTACTGAAAAAATTATTGGTAATTGGATGGAAAGCAGACGTAACCGGAGTGAGTTGGTGCTTGGTACGAAGGTAGTTGGTCATAGCCCAGGTTTAAGTTACATAAGGAATGGGCCTGATTTTTCAAGAAAGCAAATTAACCAAGCAATTGAAGGGAGTTTAAGTAAATTGAAAACAGACTATGTTGATTTATACCAGCTTCATTGGCCTAAGCGAGGGAATAATAAATTTGGCGTGAGAATTTATCCGTATCAGGATAAGGTTGGTCAACAATGGGAAGACGACTTTTTAAGCCAGGCAGAAAGCATGAACTTGCTAATTAAAGAAGGGAAAATAAAGCATTGGGGGTTGTCTAATGAAACAACTTGGGGAGTGATGAAGTTTTTGCAGTTATGCAAGGAGAATAATTTAATTCCTCCCGTAAGTATTCAAAATGCTTATGGTTTACTGAATCGTCAGTTTGAATACGGCCTTTCAGAATTATGCCAATTCGAGGGCTTGGGACTACTTGCGTATTCTCCATTAGCCTTTGGAGCGCTAACAGGAAAATATCTTGATGGACAAGAACCAAAGGGTGCAAGGCTTACTGAATACAAGATTTTTAATAGGTTTTTGAATAACAAGGCGATGGAAGCTACAGCAGCCTATCAAGATTTAGCAAAGGAAAATGGAATGTCTGTTGTCAGTTTGGCTTTAGCTTTTGTTTATGGTCAGGGATTTGCACACTCCACGATTATAGGAGCAACTAGTGTTGATCAATTAAAGGAAAATATTGACGCTGAAAATTTACGCTTAACACCAGAATTAATAAAAGAAATAAATGTGGTCTTCGATCAATTTCCCGATCCAGCAACTTGATAAAAGTTAAGAATTATGCCTGTTGATGATTTAAATATATGCGTTGTTCAATGTGAATTACATTGGGAGAACGTTGAAAGCAATTTACAATCCGTTGAGTGTTTGTTAAAAACAGTTCCATTGCACGCTGATGTTGTTGTACTACCGGAAATGTTTACTACTGGGTTTTCAATGAATGCTAAATCGTTGGCCGTTAAGATGGATGGGGATGAAGTGAAAAAGTTAAAAACTTGGGCTAATCAGTACAGCAAAGCTTTAGTTGGTAGTTTGATAGTAGAAGAAAATGGAAATTATTACAACCGCTTGTTGTGGGTGAATCCTGACGGTGAAATATTTAAATACGATAAAAAGCATTTGTTTACATACGCAAACGAACAAAACACTTACACTGCAGGAAATGAGCAACTTATCGTGAAATATAAAGGCTGGAAATTGGCCTGCTACATTTGTTATGATTTAAGATTTCCTGTTTGGAATAGGAATGTTGATAAGGGTTATGATGTCGCTATTTATGTGGCTAATTGGCCTAGTAAAAGAGTGGAAGCTTGGAGTTCGCTTTTGGTTGCAAGAGCAATCGAGAATCAAGCCTATGTGATTGGAGTGAATAGGGTAGGTGTTGATGGGAATGGAATTTCATACAGTGGAGGGTCTGTTGTTCTTGATTGTTCAGGAGAGCGCCTTGATGAAGCTGGGCCAAACCAAAAGAAAATATTGACTGCTCATTTGAGGGCTAAAAAATTGAATAAATATAGAGTGTCATTTCCTGTTGCTGATGATGCTGACGAATTTAAAATTTTATAAAACATGAAAAGAGTTATTTTGACCGCTTTAATTTTGTTGCTTGGAGCCAGTTATTGCAGTGCTAAAAGGAAGATCGATAAAAGAAAAAGAAAAAAAAGATATACACTACAAGATTCATTGCGTGGGGGGTTGAGTCAGGAGCGAACTTGTTATGACGTACACTTTTACGATTTAACAATTGACTTTAACTTGAAAGATAGTAGCATTACTGGAGTGAATGACATTGCTTTTAATGTATTAAATCCGACGTCAAGAATTCAACTGGATTTGTTTGAGAACATGCATATAGACTCGGTAGTGTATTTAAATGATACTTTAGCTTATACCAGAGTAGGGAATGCTTTTTTTGTGGATTTCCCACGCGGATTACAAAAAGGTAGGTCCGCTAGCTTAAAAGTGTTTTATCATGGGAAACCTGTTGCTGCCAAGAACGCTCCTTGGGATGGCGGTTTTGTCTGGTCAAACGACGAGAAGGAGCGACCTTTTGTTGGTGTAGCTTGCGAGGGGTTGGGAGCTTCTTCTTGGTGGCCAAACAAAGACCATTTGTCTGACAAGCCTGATAGTATGGTAATGAATTTCATAGTGCCAAAGGGACTGGATTGCGTGGCTAATGGAGTTAAAATGTTTTCAAAACCACATGTTCAGAACGAGTCAAAAACTCATTTTCAATGGAAAGTGCATTATCCTATCATCAATTACAATGTGACATTTTACTTAGGTCATTTTGAAACATTGACAGATTATTACATTTCGGATGAAGACAGTTTGTTGCTACGGTATCATGTGTTAGACTACAATGTCGAGAAAGCTACTGCTCATTTTGAGCAAGTGAAGCCCATGTTGAAAATATACGAAGAGCTTTTTGGGAAATATCCGTTTTGGAAGGATGGCTACAAGCTGGTGGATGCTCCTTACTTAGGGATGGAGCATCAGTCTGCAATTGCATATGGTAACGACTATAAAAAAGGATACAAAGGACGTCAAATGATAGGTGTTGAATTTGATTACGTTATCATTCATGAAAGCGGGCACGAATACTGGGGTAATAATATCAGCATGAAGGACCTGGCAGACATGTGGATTCACGAGGCTTTTTGTACGTACTCAGAAGCTTTGTATGTGGAAAAAAGGTACGGATACGATATCATGGTGGATTATTTGAATAATGGAGGGAAGAGTATTTTAAATGATAAACCCATGATTCCTAAGTATCATTTAAATCAAAAAGGAAGTGGCGACATGTATTTGAAAGGTGCCTTGATGTTACATTTAGTGAGGGATCAACTGGATGATGACTTGCTTTGGTTTGCCACTCTAAAAGACATGCACGTTGATTTTGCTTATCAATCAGTGAGCACACCAGAAGTATTATTGTATTTAAAAAGCAAATTAGGTAAAAAAGTGATGCCTATTTTTGAGCAATATCTTAGAGTTGCTGCTTTGCCAAAATTGGTAGTTCAAAAGGTTAACGGAAAAGGTAATTATATTATCCGTTGGTCAGGAGCGGCTGATTTCTTTGATGTAAAAGTTAATTTTCAAACTAAAACGGGTCCTGTTATGTTGGAGGTAAACAGCTCACCTAATAAGTTTAATTTAGGAAAGGCAAAAGATGACGAGCCCGAGGTGCTGAATTCATTTGGTTTGTTTGATGTGTATTATAAGTAAGTGATGAATAAGTTGTCAGATAACAAGTTAAGCACTTTGAAGGTTTTCTTTTTCAGTGAATTGGAAGATGTTCTGGGTAACAGAGAGTGTAAAATATATTTTCAAATATGTTGTGAAAGTTGGTTAGCGATGTCTAAATCGGATTTGATTTTGAATGCTGATGTTCTCATATCCGAATCCCAAATCCTTAAGTTTTTATATGGTGTCAAAAAGTTTAAAATACACGTTCCTTTAGCACATGTATTAGAAGAACAATACTTTTATGGTTTAAAGTTTAAGGTCAATGAGCACGTATTAATTCCACGTCCTGAAACTGAAGAGTTGGTGGATTTAGTAATTAAGGAGAACCAGGGTGTTAAAACTGTTTTGGATGTGGGGACCGGAAGCGGATGTGTAGCGGTTTCAATAAAAAAATCTTTGCCTTTAGTTGCTGTTTCGGCTGTTGATATTAGTAAAGAGTCAATTGATGTAGCGTATGTTAATTCATTGATAAACAACGTAAAAGTAGATTTTATTATTGACAACGCTCTAGGTTTTGAATCAGCTGAGTTATTAAATGCGAAATGGGATGTTGTCGTAAGTAATCCTCCATATATACCACTAATAGAAAGGGATCAAATGGATGAAAATGTGGTTGGTTTTGATCCCGATTTGGCTTTGTTTGTACCAGATAACGAACCGTTACTTTTTTATAATTCCATTGCTCGTTGGGCGAAAAAGACATTGACTGTCGACGGTAAACTTTATTTCGAAATACATGAAAACTTTGGAAAAGAAGTTTGTGGTTTGTTATCTGAAATTGGCTTTTCAGAAGTATTTTTGATTCAAGATTTACAAGGCAAAGACAGGATAGTTAAAGCCATTATTTAATTAAGGAAAATGAATTCATCAGAAGCTAAGAAAAGAGTAGACGAGTTGTCTGTTAAGTTACATGATCACAATCACAGGTACTATTTACTTGACGCACCAATTATCAGCGACAAGGATTTTGATGTGTTATTAAATGAGCTTCAGTCATTAGAACTCAAGAGCCCGGAGCTTGCACTTAAAAACTCTCCTACAAAAAGAGTGGGTGGTGGAATAACGAAAAATTTTGATACTGTGACTCACAAGTATCCTATGCTTTCTTTGGGGAACTCTTATTCGCAGGAAGACTTACTAGATTTTGAAAACAGGGTTAAGAAAATATTAAACGAAGAGCAACCGCTTGAGTACACTGCGGAACTAAAGTATGATGGAGTTGCCATTGGCTTACGGTATAAAAATGGAGAATTAGCACAGGCTGTGACTCGAGGGGACGGCACGCAAGGTGACGATGTGACCACAAACGTCAGGACAATTAAGTCAATTCCTTTGCAATTACAAGGGGATTATCCAAATGAGTTTGAAATTCGTGGCGAAATATTCATGCCTAAAAAGGCATTTGAAGCTTTAAATATTCAAAAAGAAGAAGCGGGAGAGGCTTTAATGGCAAACCCTAGGAATACAGCTTCTGGAACTTTGAAAATGCAAAACTCAAAAGTAGTGGCAGATCGTAACCTTGATTGTATTTTATATCATATGATAGGTGATGATTTGCCTTTTGACACACATTTTGACAACCTAAAAGCTGCAACATTATGGGGGTTTAAAATGCCAACTTTGGAAAATAAGTACATTAAAAAGTGTTTGTCTTTACAGGGCGTTTTTGACTTTATTGCTTATTGGGATACTAAACGAAACGACTTAGGTTTTGAAGTTGACGGTGTGGTTGTAAAGGTCAACTCATTGCCAAAACAAGTGAGTTTAGGATTCACTGCAAAATCTCCACGATGGGCAATTGCTTTTAAGTTTGAAACAGAAAGAGCTTCAACTAAACTTTTAAGTGTAGACTATCAAGTAGGTAGAACTGGTTCAGTTACGCCAGTTGCAAACTTGAGGCCTGTTCTTTTGTTAGGTACTACTGTAAAAAGAGCGTCCTTGCATAATGAAGATTTTATAAGTGGCTTAGGGTTGCATTTTGAAGATGAAGTTTATGTGGAGAAAGGTGGTGAAATCATCCCAAAAGTGGTTGGGGTAAATGAAGATTTGCGACTAAAAGAAGCAAAAGCTGTTGAGCACATTAAGCATTGTCCCGAATGTAAAAGTGAGCTACAACGAAAGGAGGGTGAGGTTAATTATTATTGTGTAAATGAATCTGAGTGTCCTCCTCAAATTACAGGACGTATTCAACATTTTATTTCAAGAAAGGCAATGAATGTTGACGGTTTAGGAGACGAAACCATTGAGCAATTATACTCAGCTGGATTAGTGAAAAACATAGCTGATTTGTATGATTTAAATGGAGGTCAACTTTTGCCATTGGAAAGAATGGCAGAGAAATCAGTGAATAATTTAATTTTAGGATTAATCGAAAGCAAAAAGGTGCCATTCCCACGTGTGTTATTTGGTTTAGGGATCCGATTTGTGGGACAAACAGTAGCTAAAAAATTAGCCATGTCTCTTAGGAGTTTACAGGCTATAAGAACAGCGTCTGTGGAGGATCTTATAGCTGTAGATGAGATAGGAGAAATAATTGCTAAAAGTGTAGTAAACTATTTTGCTGTTGAAAGTAATAACAACATAGTTGATAGGCTTGTGGAGGCTGGATTACAATTTGAATTATCTAAGGATGAAGGTTCGTTAAATGAAGGAGTACTAACAGGTATGTCAGTAGTGGTAAGTGGGGTGTTTCAAGAGTTCTCTCGTGATGAACTAAAAAGTTTAATTGAAGAACATGGAGGGAAAAATGTCAGCGGAATTTCAAAATCAACTTCGTACGTGGTTGCTGGAGATAAAATGGGTCCAAGTAAAAAAAATAAAGCTGAAAAATTAGGGGTAAATGTGATCACTGAAAAAGAGTTCATTTCCTTACTTTTGTGAGTAAATTCAATGTATTTGTAACAAAAATATGTATCCTTGCGTACATATTTATAAAGAGTCTAAAACGCCATGAGAATTATATTGATTTTTCTTGCACTTCTTATCTTTACTCCTAGTAGGGCACAATGGTCTTATGCAGGAGAGTTCGAGTTTATACATTTCTCAGGAACAACTGGTTTACAGCATTTTGGTGCTGGGCTGAGAGGGGAATATGAAATTAATGAGTGGACTGGAATATATGGAGCTGTAAGTTATTTTCTCCCTCAAAGTTATGAAGCAACAACACTTATTGTTGCCAACTCACCTGCTACTGTTCCGTACACAAAAATTGTTCCTGTTAGTAGTAGAATATCATTTACAAGGTTAGGTATTGGAGGTAAAAGGTATTTTATTGGCCGGTATGAAGGAGATGATCTTCAAAAGATAGGCTTTTACGGTTCTGGCGGTTTTGGATTAATGTTTGGGGCTAGGACAAGCGATATACCAAACTTTGATGATCAAACCTATTGGAGTCCTATAGTTGACGAGGAGAAAGGCGTTTTTGTTAATTGGATTGCTGGTCTTGGTGCTGGGTGCGAATATTTAGTAGGTAAAACGTATTTGTATTTGAGTGTAATGAGCAGATATACTATTGATCAAGCAAATCAAAAATTGATAAAAACGGAAGTGCCGTTTACATTCAATTATAATTTTGGTATGAGAATTCCTTTTGTAGGTAAAGGAAGTTAAAGACGTCAAGTGAGAAGAATAAAATTACTAGTTATAATCTTTATTGTGGTTTTTGTGAGTAATTCTTATGGAAAATACAATTTAAGCGCTCAAGGTTCTTATATGCATTTTTTCGGGGAAACTAAACTAACTCATTTTGGAGGAGGTTTAAGGGCTGAGTACGTATACAATGAGTGGGCAGTAGCGTATGCAGGGGCGAATTATTACAGTAAAAAGAAATATACTGGAATTGTAGAAGCGGAAGCAATTGCAGACAACACAAGGCCTTTTCTTGTTGATATACCAGTTCCAAGTTCTATTTATTTTATTCAAGGGATGGTAGGAGCAAGGGTGTATTTTTATGGTGAACTCAATCCTATTGAAAAGGGTAGTTTTGGATTCTATGGTATAGGTGAATTTAGTTTACTAATTGGTACTTCGGAAAGTGAAGTGCTTCCTGGTCCCGAGTATAACGTGTATAATGTTCCGTTCAAAGGTAAGGTTAAAGGTACTTTTTATAACTACACAGGGTCTTTGGGGAGTGGAGGAGAAAAGCAAGTTGGAAGGGCGTTCATATACGCAGAAGCAAAATTTAATATCAAATTGGACGAAGCGAATCCTTTTAGTGTAAGCACTAGGATACCATACGGGATGTCCTATTTTTTAGGAGTGAGAATACCATTGTCTAATTACTAATTTTTAGTTAAGTATGAATTTTTCGTTGATTAAAATAAAAATGCTAACATTCTTGATTGTTGGAAGTTTTTGTGCTTCTGCTCAATTTAATCTTGGTGTCCAGGGTTCTTATTTAAATACATTGACAGATGGAAACGTTGGTCATCCAGGATTTGGTTTGTTTGGTGAAGGAGAATTAGATGAAATAGTTGCAATACAAGCTGGTTTTCATTATTATTTCCCTTCAAATTACAGTCGTGAGATACAGGCGGTAGCGCTTTCCCCAAATACAAGCCCTGTACTTGTAGCTATTCAAACGAAAAGTAAAATTACATTGATGGATTTTTATATCGGCTTCAAATATTATGTTGTAGGAACGCACTCAACCTTTAAGAAAGAGAGTCCTACTGCAGTCTATGTGGGAGGTGATGTTGGGGTGTTGGCTGCTGGTTTTGAGACTACCACAGATTCAACTTACAATATTAATTGGAATCTATATGATGTGCCAGTTAAGGATACCCAACTAGGGTCTTTTACTTTTTTGAGTTTGAATCCAACGATAGGGGTTGAAAAAAGAATCAGTACTGTTTATTTGTTTTCAGAATTGAAATTATTAGTTAATATAGTAGAAACGTCGTCTTCAGGATTGGAGTTTGATATACCTTTCGTCGTCAATTTCAATGTAGGGGTGAGGATTCCATTTGGTGGTGATTATTGACTTTTAAACATAGTGTAAATGAATTTTGTTGCAGCGTTTGGAGCTTTTTCTATGAGTACCTTTAAATTAATGGTTGCTCCTATTATTTATACAGGACTTAATTATCCATTAAGCACAGGGAATAATTATCCATTAATTGAAATTGCCTTATACTGTGCTTTAGGAGGGTTGACTAGTGCTATTGTGTTTTTTTTTATCGGAAAGCAGCTGAGCAAGTTCGGTGCTAATAGGAAAAAAGTAAAAAAATCAAAAAAAATATTTACCAGAAAGAATATTCAAATAATCAAAATCAAGAATAAGTTTGGGTTGTATGGCATGGCGATGTTAATTGGAGTGATTTCTGTTCCTTTAGGCGCGTTGTTGGTTGGGAGGTATTTTGGTAAAAACAAATTGGCAATTCCTGCTTTGATAGGAGCTTCGTTTGTGTGGAGTTTTGCAATGACATATTCTACTGATTTGGTATTAAGCACTATAATACCGATGTTTTCTTGAGGTAAAATTATTTCATCAATCTAGTGCTATCCTGTATTCAGGGTAATTATATATATTGATCTTGGATCTGGAGTGCTTTTGTTTCAATTGCTCATTTTTGGTGCATTGGGTGCTAATGCTTTTGTGGAAATCTATTCGAGACGTTTTAAAAACTTTTTTAGTAAAAAGAACTCATAGTGAAATAGAAGAGCCTGGGTCGTACAAGGATTCAAGCGGGCAAGTACTGTGTGTCGATAGTTCTGATGTTAAGGTCGTAGATGAGGCTAGGAAATTAGATTTGCGTTTGCATTATTTCTCTAGATATAGAACTCTATATGACTTTCAATCGTTCGTAATAAGAATGATACTCTGGAGCGGCGGTGATCGTCAAGGTAATAAGCTTTCGAATGATATAATTATGTTAAATAATGTACTTGATTACGTGAGTTTTTTTTACTTTCGTTGGGTTAAAAATCGCGTTGATACGCATATAAAATTAAAGTACTAAGTGAGGTTATTTATAATATTGGCATTGTTTTGTATTTCCTTTAGCTCCAAGGCTCAATTCCATTTGTTTGGAGGTGCTGGGATCTCTTACTATCAGGGAGATATGGATGAGTCAGTGTACCCTAAACTTAAAACCATGTGCTTTAGTTGGAAAGCAGGAGTGGGGTATGATTATCATCCTAGGTGGGGGGTGCGTGGTCACTATTCAAAAGCGGAGTTGCATGGAAGTGATTCGTATTCCAACGATGTGCTTTTACAAGTAAGAGGAATCACCTTTACTACTAAACTTACAGACATAGGATTAACTGCAAAGTACAAGCATTTGTTTAAAAAGAGTTACCGGCTCATGAACTATGGTTTTTTTGGTTTTGATTACATGAGTATGTCAGTTTCAAGGTCGGATGCCGGGACAGGTTCTTTAATTGCTGAAGATGGATTTTCAAACACACAGTTTAATATTCCGATTGGTATTGGATTAGGTTGGTGGTTTAATGCTCATTGGGGAAGCGTGGTTGAAAGTTCATATCACTTCGCTCTAACCGATTACCTTGATGGTATATCAAATGCTGGAAATCCAAAGGCAAACGATTCTTATATTGATGTTCACGTAATGCTTATATACCGGTTTGGTGGAGGGAAAACTGGAGGAGATGGACTTTATGATCCTTCGGACTTGAATAATGTGGATTGCCCTAGTTGGGGTTATTAAGTCATTTTCTGTCAATTATTGAAACATCTTGCGTTAATTTGCGTAGCATCATATTGAAAAGCAATTAAGCTTTTACTTAAAGTAATTTCATGGCTATTTTAATAACTCACGGGTACCTACTTACAGGTACTGGCAGTAATTTATATGTAAACAACATTGTTCGAGAACTGCTAAAAAAAGGACAAGACGTAATTTTAGTATGTCAAGATTTTGATCCCATAAAAATTGATTTTATCAATGAGTTGTATGATTTCGATAAGGCAAATACTTCCTATCAATTATCTGCTCAACAAGAGACTCCATTTAAAGGACACTGCAAGTGTTTTCGTCCTAACTTAAACGGTTTTTTACCTGTTTACGTATATGATCACTATGAAGGGTTTGAGGTTAAGGAATTTAATTCTTGTGCTGACGATGAGGTTGAATCATATGTCAATCAAAATTTCAAAGCGATGGACTTGATTATGAAAAGTCATGAAGTTTCGGTGGTGAACACCAACCACATGGTAATGTTTCCATATGTGGCAAAGTTATTAAAAGAGGTACATGACTTTAAATTTGTTATCACTGTGCACGGAAGTGCATTGAATTTTACAGTCAAAAAGGACAAGAGGTTTGAAAATTTTGCAATTGAGTCACTGAAAGTAGTGGATGAGATTGTGGTTGATAGTTTACATGCCGATCAAGAAATGAAAGAGTTTTTGGGAGAAGTATCCATGGAGTACTTGATTCAAAAAATGGAAATTATACCTGCAGGAGTGGATATTAGTTCCTTTGGCATTGCAGGTAAAAGCAGGGACGATATGAAGGACGATTTTATCGCTTCTATTTCAGAAAACGTAAACAATAGTGTAGGAAGGGATGGAACAGTTACAAGCATGTTGTTAGATGGGGAGTTAACCACTCAAAACTCAACAAACATAGTGAGTGAAGTTAGGGAGGCTTACGATTACAGACACATTGATAAAGACGCGATAACCAAAATCAACAGTATTAATATCAACGATAACAATGTTTTCTTTGTAGGTAAATACCTATGGACCAAAGGTATTTACCTAATTTTATTAGGGTTTCCCGAAATGTTAAAGCATCAACCGAATACAAATTTAATTATAGCTGGGTTTGGGCCGTTTAGAGAGCCGGCTGAGCTAATTATTAATTACTTGGCAAATGGTAATGTAGATGCGCTAAAAGAGGAGATACGAACTAACAGTCTGTTTCATGGAGAAGATGGGCAAGCTATTCCACTTGCAATAGACATATTGGAAAAGCATGGAGGTCAAATTATTGAAGATGTACAATCTTTAAATTTTGATATTAGGACGAAGGTGACTTTTACAGGGATTTTAAATCATGCGCAGTTGGTGAATTTGTTGCCAATAATGGATGTGTTGATAGCGCCTTCTGTTTTTCCAGAGGCATTTGGAATGGTTGCTATTGAGGCAGCCTCATGCGGAGTATACCCAGTTGTGACTTATCAGTCAGCATTCATGGAAATTGCGGACCAAGTAAAGGATTTAGTTGAAGGAAGAGTAGATATAATGGATGTTACTTTGGATCATAATGCTTCAACTCACATTGCGAAAAATGTGCAGGCGTACTTGTCAAAAAAGGACACTATGAGTGTGGTTGAGCTCTCGGACTTTAAAGACTCATTGAGAAAACTTGTGGTTGAGAATTACTCCTGGGAAGGAATTGCAGGTAAATACATGAAAACATTTTCTAGCTGATTTAGCAGTAAGTTATGAGCAATTATCTAAAACTACTGAAATTTCAATATATCCAAATCCAAGTAATAATGCTTTTAATGGGTATACTGGTGGAGAAGCTGCAAATGTGACCGTGGTTGATGTATTGGTAATACGATTTATAAATCAAACACTACGGGTAATAATGTAATCGTTGATTTAAGTTAAGGAGCTACCTGTGTTTATTTCTTGACAGTTAATACAGGGCAATTCTTCAAAATATCGATTATTATTACAATAATATGCTGCTGCTGCTGTAGAACAAAAAAGGGAACCAAGTGGTTCCCTTTTTTTATTGTGTCAAAAAACAGATACTACTAGTCTCGTAATTCTAATAGGACTACATTCTCTACATGATGTGTGTGAGGAAACATGTCCACAGGTCTGACTTTCGTGACTTTGTATTTTTGATCGAGAAAATTTAAATCTCGGGCTTGAGTTGCTGGATTACAACTTACATAAACTACTTTTTTAGCCTCTGCATTCAGTATTACTTGAAGTACGTCTTCATGCATTCCTGCCCTTGGTGGGTCAGTGATAATGACATCAGGTTGTCCATTCTCCGCTATGAAATCGTCGTTTAATATGTCCTTCATGTCACCAGCGAAAAAGCTTGTATTTTCAATGTTATTTTGCTTTGAATTAACTTTAGCGTCCTCAATAGCGTCAGGAATGTATTCTACACCCACTACTTTTTTACAATTTTTAGCTACGAAATTGGCAATCGTTCCTGTTCCTGTGTATAAATCATAAACCGTGTCATTTTCAGTTATTCCCGCAAAATCTCTTGTGATTTTGTACAGCTCATAAGCTTGTTCAGAATTAGTTTGATAAAATGATTTTGGCCCTATCTTAAATTTAATTCCTTCCATTTCTTCCATGATAAAAGGATTTCCACCGTACAATTGAATTTCAAGGTCACTGATGGTGTCGTTCTTTTTTTCGTTGACAACATACATTAAAGAGGTTATTTGAGGGAATGTATTCCCTAAATGCTTCATGGTCTTTTCAATTGCTTCCGGTTTGTTTTCAAAAAAGCAAACTACCACCATGATGTCTCCAGTACTAGAGGTTCGGATGATT
The DNA here is from genome assembly GCA_047632015.1 of Glaciecola sp. GTDB lineage: Bacteria > Bacteroidota > Bacteroidia > Flavobacteriales_C > JBLIAZ01. The sequence continues at coordinate 1,776 of JBLIBC010000010.1, read as the reverse complement.
AGGTTCCTTAAAAAACCATGCTGCTGCCTGATGTCAAAAAAGGTAAATTCATTTTTTAAAGCGAAATCTCTTACTTCATTCCTGATGTCGTTGGAAAAATCACCTTGTAAATAACAATGGTCAACATTGACAATTTTGTCGAACTTCCTTGGAATGTGAAATCCCAATGCATTCATTTGATGGTTGTCTTTTCCCATTTCGTCAAAGGTTAACCACTTTTTATTAGAGAATGTAAACTCTAATTTATTCCTATAATACTGTGTTTTTTCTGAAGGTAGAATACTTTGGATTTCAGGAAATTCAAACTTCCCTAAGTGTTTGAAATTATCTTGTACCTGCTTTTGCTTATATATTAGTTGGTCATCATAGTTTAACTCTTGCCATTTACAACCCCCACAAACTCCAAAATGTGAGCAAAATGCTTTTTGACGTTTGTCCGAAAGCTTATGGAGCTTGAGGATTCTTCCCTCCATGAAACTTTTCTTTTTCTTGGTAACCTGCACATCGCATATGTCTCCGGGGATCCCTCCAGTAATAAAAAGGACCATTTCGTCAATTTTAGCTACAGCTTTTCCTTCGGAACCGGCGTCTATAATTTCAACGTTTTCAAAAATTGGGAGTTGTTTTCTTCGTCTTGCCATGGTGTTCAGCTTGTATTATTTTGATGTACTATGTTTGCGAAATTAATCTAAGATTCACTATAAAAAGGAAGATTGCAATGATTATATTTGATGCTTGTTAAATTAACTTATAGCAAAAACTAAAATTCAAAATAAAGTCAAATGAAATTATTACAAGATAAAGTTGCTATAATTACGGGTGCGTCAAGAGGAATAGGACGTTCAATAGCATTAAAGTATGCTGCTGAAGGAGCTAAAATAGCTTTTACTTATTTGAGTTCTGACGAAAAAGCAAAAGCTTTAGAAGATGAATTGAAAGCACAAGGAGCAGAAGCAAAAGGTTTTAAAAGTAACGCCGCTGATTTCGCATCGGCTGAAGAATTAGTAAAGCAGGTTGTGGAATTATACGGAACGGTTGACATTGTGGTAAACAATGCTGGGATTACTCGCGACAACCTTTTAATGAGAATGAGCGAAGAGCAATTTGACGAGGTGGTAAACACTAACTTAAAGTCGGTATTTAATTTGACAAAAACGGTGTTGCGAACCATGTTAAAAGCAAGGTCTGGAAGCATCATAAATGTAGGTTCTGTTGTTGGTGTAAATGGTAATGCTGGTCAAGCAAATTATGCTGCATCTAAAGCAGGTATTTTTGGATTTACAAAATCTGTGGCTAAAGAATTGGGCTCCAGAAACATCAGGTCGAATGCAATTGCACCTGGATTTATTTCCACAGAAATGACCCAAGAATTGGATGAAAAAGTAGTGGCTGAATGGGCTAATAATATTCCTTTAAAACGTGCAGGAGAAGCGGATGAAGTAGCTGACTTAGTAGTGTTTTTAGGATCTGACAAATCGAGTTATATTACTGGTCAAGTGATAAATGTTTGTGGTGGAATGTCCATGTAGTTAGTTGATTTATTAAGTCATGTAAATCTTCTTAATAAACTGAATATTAATACAATATAAAATGATTGAAACTGTCCCGAGCAAACTGTATTGGTTGCTCGGGATTTTTTTATGCTTTCTTGTTTCGTGGTTTTTTTATAAAAACGAATTCTTTTTAAACAAGAATGAGAATCGACTTAAATGGATACTAGTATTACTTAGGGGCTCCTCCTTATTTGTTGTATTCTTTTTGTGCTTAGAGCCCTTT
>JBLIBC010000009.1:0-23802 GCA_047632015.1 Glaciecola sp. | reverse complement strand
CAGTGAATACCGAAATAAATCATATTTCTACTCTTAATTTCAAACCTCCTCGGTTTCTATTTCGTTTTCAATATTAAACTTATGACAACCTGCAATCAGAAACACTAGCTCCTGATGGAATCATTGGAAATACATTTCCTTCTTGCTCTACAATAACTTCTAAAAAGTAAAAACCATCGTACTCGAGCATTGCTTTAAGTGCAGGTTCTAAGTCCTTTCTTTCTTCAATTTTATTTGTTTCAAAATGGTACCCTTTTGCAATCGTTATAAAATCAGGATTAATTAATTCCGTTGATGCATAACGCTTGTCAAAAAACAATTCTTGCCATTGCCTAACCATTCCTAAGAAATTGTTGTTTAATACAATGATTTTTACGGGAATTTTAGATTGAAAAATTGTTCCCAATTCCTGTATGTTCATTTGAAAACCACCATCACCAATAATAGCAACAACTTCCCTGTCAGGCTTTGCCATTTTTGCTCCGTAAGCAGCTGGTAATGCAAATCCCATTGTCCCTAGTCCACCTGAGGTTACATTTGAGTTCGTTTCATTGAACTCATAATACCTTGCTGTAATCATTTGATGCTGTCCAACATCAGTTACAATAATGGCTTTTCCTTCGGTTAAGTCACTTAGCTTTTTAACAACCTCAGCCATTTTTAAAGTGGGTGTCGTTGGGTTTATATCGTCTTTAATTACTTCGTCAAATTCAATTTTGTATAATCTTTCAAATTCCTCATTCCATTCTGGGTGAGCTGTTTCAATGATCATCGGATTTATTTCAGCGAGCGCACTTTTGGCATCACCCAATACGGCAACATCAGCTGTTACGTTTTTGTTTATCTCCGATTTGTCCAATTCAATATGAAGCACTTTAGCTTGTTTAGCGTACTTTTTTAAATCGCCGGTAACCCTGTCGTCGAACCTCATCCCAATGGCAATTAATACATCGCATTCATTGGTCATCAAGTTTGGCGCATAGTTACCGTGCATCCCTACCATTCCTTTGAATAAAGGGTGGCTTGATGGAAATGCCGAAGCTCCCAACCACGTGCATGCTACAGGGATGTTTGCTTTTTCAGCTAATTCCAATATTTCTTGTTGAGCACCAGAAATTAATACCCCATGTCCAATTATCAAAAATGGTTTTTTAGCACTGTTAATTAATTGAGCAGCTTCTTTTAAACTTTCTTTGTCCAATGTAGGAATCGGATGGTAGGACCTGATGCTGGTGCATTTTTCGTACTTGAAATCGAATTCTTCGAATTGAGCATCCTTGGTAATGTCAATAAGTACAGGGCCGGGTCGTCCAGAATTTGCTATATAAAATGCTTTCGCCATCGCTTCAGGTAATTCCTCGGCTTTGGTTACTTGAAAATTCCACTTAACTACTGGCGCAGAAATCCCAATGATGTCTGTTTCTTGAAAAGCATCGGTTCCTAATAAATGACTTGGTACTTGACCCGTGATACAAACCATCGGTGTGCTGTCAATCATAGCGTCAGCCATTCCTGTTACTAAGTTAGTAGCTCCAGGACCTGATGTAGCAATTGCTACAGCAGTTTGATTTGTCACTCTTGCCCAGCCTTCTGCAGCATGGGTAGCACCTTGCTCGTGTCGTACTAGAATGTGTTTTATTTTGTCTTGATACTTATAAAGCTCATCGTATACAGGCATGATTGCTCCACCTGGATATCCGTAAACCGTGTCAATTCCTTCTTCGATTAAGCAAAGCATTAAAGCCTCGGCTCCTGTAATTCTTTTTGTATCCTTTGTTTCCATTTTAACCTGGTATTGTAGTATTTGTATTGTATAAAAAAGCCTCTCTCATGGATGAGAAAGGCTACGTATATTAATGAGCTCCTCTGCACCTGACTAGTTCTTGACGACCAGCGAGACCAATGTATTGACTGTTGTATTTTGTATTGCTTGAAACATTTTAATAGTTGTTGTATTAAAGGTACAATACTTAGCTCTTAATTTTCAGGATTATGAAAACAGTAAGTGGTGTTTTTGTTTTTTTTGTCTTGCGTTCAAACAATAAAAAGGGTAATTATAACGCTGGAAAACAGGGTTTTAACCTGTTTAATTCCTATACGTGTAACGCGATAATGATCTGTGGTTTAGTCTGTGATAATCCGAAGAGGTATTCGATAACTGACAGATTTAGGCTTGTCCAATTGCGTCCCAGGTTTGAATTTTGGGAGTAAACTTACCGCGGCAATGGCTTCCTTGTTTAGTATTTCGTACTCCCCTTTAAGAATTTTAATGTCAGTAACGTTCCCTTGTTTGTTGACTATAAAAAAGACATAAATGACATCAGAATAACCCATTTCCCTTGCAATATCCGGCATTTTGAAATTATCTTGAACCTTTTGAACTATCAGTGATTTAGTGCATTTGTCTCGTTCGAAATTTGATTTTTTATCCGCACATTCTGGAAAGCAAGGCATGTTACCAACAAAAGGAACAGCTACATCGTCAAGCTCTTCTTCTGGTTCGTCCCCAACTGGCTCATCGTCAATTTCCACTTCATCAAGTTCTGTGTCATCGAATTCCGGTTCTTCTGTGATAACCTCATCCTCCACTAATTTAATTTCTGGTTCAACAGGTGGTTTTGCAGCTGGAGGTGGTGGTGGAGGTGGTGGAGGTGGTGTTGTTATTGGTGGTAATTCCACCATGTCGTCTTCCACTTGCATGTCAAAATCGTAAGCCAATTTTGAAAAAGATTTCATGTTTAAAGCGGCATACGTGCAACTCAATATGAGTAGCATTCCTACTAGGAAAAATACCGTTTTTTTGTTTTCTAAATTACTTTTTTCGTTTTTTCTGTATTCCATGTTTGTGCTTAGGTAAACGAACTTTACTGTTCAATTATTACCATTGAACGAGTCTAAATTAGTGATTTTTTTTTGTTGCACTCTGCGTTGAGTTAAAATATGTTATTTTTGACATTAATATGAGGGTTATTTTTCTTTTAGGAACTCTACTTCTGCTGTGCAATACTGCTTTTTCACAATCGTTGAAAATGCAAGTGTTGTCTCAAAAAACGGGAGAAGGCGTGCCATTGGTTAATGTAGTCTTACTTCTTGGTAACCAAGCGACAATTGCCGATTTGGATGGAAATTTCAGTATTAATTACACGAATTCAGGTGATACGCTAATGATCATGGGGATTGGTTTTGAGCTGTATAAAAAACCAATAGCTGAATTAATAGGTAAAAAAACGCTTGTACTCAAAGAGGAAAGTGTTGAGTTAGAAAGGGTTGAAATTAAAGTCAAGAAAAAGAAAAGAAGAAATCGTAAAATTGATCCTGCATACGTGTTACATAAGGCCATTGTGGACCACAGCGCAGAGAATGATTTTAGAGGCAACCAAAATTATTCATGCAATGTATACAACAGGGTAGAGGTTGATGTGAACAATGTGACTGATGAAACAAGGAATGTTTTAATATTCAGGCCAATATCTTTTTTGTTTGACGACATCGACAGTACTTCATTGCCCAAAAAATTCGTGCCGGTTTTATTTAGTGAAGTGGCTTCCGATTTTTATAAAGGAGAGGACGGTGAAAAGGAGGTAATAAAAGGGAGTAAGGTATCCGGAGTTGAAATTGAATCCTTGGCAAAGTTCACAGGAAACATGTACATGGGTTACAATATTTATGATAATTACCTCAACTTGTTTGCGAAAAGTTTTGTTTCTCCTTTGGCAACCAATTCATGGTTGACCTATAATTTTTACTTAACAGACAGTGTCAAACAAGGTGATACTACCTTGTATAAATTGGAATTCATTCCAAGACGTAAAAACGAGTTGGCTTTTAAAGGTCAGCTTTGGACAGACAACAAGAGTTTTGCCGTCAGAGAAATTCATTTACAGTTGCTTAAAACAGCCAACGTTAACTACATTAATCAGTTTGAAATAGATTTAAAATATACTTACAGGGATTCAGTATGGATGTTGGACACCGAAAAGATATTGATGGACATCTATCTAATGGATAGTTCCTTTGGATTTTACATCAAGAAACACTCTAGTTTTCTGAATTACAAATACCCAATTGACTATTCTGAGGATTACTTCACAATTTCAAATAGGGCAACCGCATGGGATTCGATTACCGAACATGGAGATGAAGCCATTGAAAAACTGAGGGTACAGGTAAGTGATAGTGCAGGTATGACCATTTATAAAAAGATGGATAGCGTCATGAACACTGGTTACATCCGAAGAGTGAAAAGCTTAGCGAAAATGTATTATACTGGCTATTTCCCTTTTAAATATGTGGAGCTTGGGCCGTATTACTCTTTGTATTCTTACAACGAAATTGAAGGAACTAGATGGAGAATGGGGGTTGCAACCAAAACACAATTACTGCCAAAAACGCAGTTGTTTGGACACTTGGCTTACGGGACAAAGGATTTAACCTATAAAGGTCAAGTAAGGTTAACGCAGTTTTTTAATTTAAAAAACTGGAGGTATTTGAGGTTTGGTTATTACAATGATTATACGATATTAAGTTCCAGTACTAACTCGTTTGCCTCTGACAACATTGCCGCTTCCTTAGCAAGAAGAGTCAGTCCAAGATTTACTCATGTTAAAAGATATTATGGTGAGTGGTTTCATTCCTGGTTTGCTGGACTGGAAAATTATGTAAAAGTGAATTGGGGAGAATATCGACCTATAGGTTCTTTGACTTATGATAAACCTGATTTTACCAGTTTAAGTTTAATTAGAATGAATACAATTAAGGTAGGTGGGAGAATAGCCATTGATGAAAAATTTGGATATGGAGGGTTTAGACGATTCAGTTTTAAAACAAGAAAGCCAATTTTTAATTACGGATTTACCCAAGGTGTTGTTTTTGAAGGTGAGGGTTATGAGTTTAGCAAACTGGAAGTAGAGTTTATTGACAAGTTTTTCCTTGGTTTTATGGGGTATTTAAAAGTGGTGTCAAGGGCTGGGAAGGTATGGGGAAGTCTTCCGTATCCAATGCTTTTAAATCACAAAGGGAATGATTCTTATTACTATGATAGTCAAGCTTTTAACTTAATGAATCCATTTGAATTTGTGAGTGACGAGCAAGTGACATTGATGTTGTCTCATCACTTTAATGGATTGTTAATGAATCAGGTTCCTTTGTTTAAAAAACTCCATTGGAGGTCCTTTGTGTTTGGAAGGGGAGCTATTGGAAGGTTGAGTCCGCGTCACGAAGAAGAGGTTCTTTTACCTGAAGGTCTTTCGGAGTTAAAGAAGCCTTATGTGGAAGTTGGGGCTGGAATGGAAAACGTTTTCCGAGTTATTAGGGTTGACTTTTTATGGAGACTCACTAACGTTGGTCCAGAGACTCAAGTTTTCGGAATAAACTTCGCTATTCAGCCAAGGTTATAAGCATTACGTGTGGTATGTATTTCCATTCTAAATGAACCGTTGCTGCATGCGACATTCCCGCTATTTTTTTTATCTTTGCCGATTCTCAAAAAGAGAGGAGTAAGCAATCACATTTAAGCAAAATATACGACATGAAGCTTTCAAAATTTAAATTCGAATTACCTGAAGAATTAGTAGCCAAGCATCCTGCAGATGTACGTGATGAATCAAGGTTAATGGTAGTTCACCGTGATACTGGTAAAATTGAGCACAGGGTTTTTAAAGATGTTTTGGAATATTTTGATGATCAAGATGTGATGGTATTTAACAATACCAAAGTTTTTCCAGCAAGAATGTATGGAAATAAGGAAAAAACAGGTGCTAAGATTGAAGTGTTCTTGTTAAGAGAACTTGACAAAGAAAGTAAGTTGTGGGATGTATTAGTTGATCCAGCAAGGAAAATTAGAATTGGAAACAAGTTGTATTTTGGTGAAAACGAAGATTTTGTTGCCGAAGTAATTGATAACACGACTTCAAGAGGACGTACTTTAAGGTTTTTATACGAGGGTCCGTATGAAGAATTCAGAAAAAGATTACATGAACTTGGTGAAACGCCATTGCCAAAATACATCAACAGGGATCCTGAGCCAGCAGATATCGAAAGGTATCAAACTATTTTTGCAAAGGTGGAAGGTGCAGTAGCAGCTCCAACAGCTGGATTACATTTCAGTAAAAATTTGATGAAAAAGTTGGAAATCAAAGGGATTAACTTTGCGGAGGTTACCTTACATGTTGGTTTAGGTTCGTTCAGAACAGTTGAAGTAGAGGATTTGACTAAACACAAAATGGATAGTGAAAAAATAGCTATCGATACTACTGCTGAAACAATTGTAAACAAAGGGAAAAAGGAAAAAAGGAGAGTTTGTGCAGTAGGAACAACAGTAATGAGATCAATTGAAACTTCAGTGTCCACTGATCACGAGTTAAAAGCATATGAAGGTTGGACTAATAAATTTATTTTTCCTCCTTATGATTTTAGTGTTGCTAACAGCATGATTACTAATTTCCATATTCCGGAGTCTACCTTGTTAATGATGACTTGTGCGTTTGGCGGTTATGATTTAATCATGGAAGCTTATCAAATTGCGATCAAAGAGAAATACAATTTCTTTAGTTATGGTGATGCGATGTTAATCATATAATACAGTTGATTCGATGCTTTTAGTTAAGGATATTGTTGAAAACAAAGAAGCTTTTATCAAAGCTCTTTCCAAAAGAAAGGCGGATGCAAAAGAATTGATAGAGCAAGTAATTGCGCTTGATACTAAAAGGAAAAGCGCTATTTTTTCTCTTGAGGGAATTCAAGCTGAAAGCAACAAAGCGGCTAAGGAAATAGGTGTGCTTTTCAAAAGTGGGAAAGCTCAAGAAGCCAATCAACTAAAAGAAAAAGTTCAAGCTGGAAAAGCGCAACTTCAAGATTTAAAAGAGAGTAGTTCACAAATTGAACAAGAGCTAAAAGAGCTTTTGTATACCATACCAAATATACCGCACGAGAGTGTGCCAGTTGGGAATTCTGAGGAAGAAAACGAGGAAGTTAAGGAAGGCGGTGTGATTCCTACATTGTATGAAGGAGCTCTGCCACACTGGGATTTACTTAAAAAGTATGACTTAGTTGATTTTGAAGTAGGTGTTAAAATCACCGGAGCTGGGTTTCCTGTGTATAAAGGCAAAGGAGCAAGGTTGCAACGTGCACTAATCAACTTTTTTTTAGACGAAGCTACTAATGCTGGTTACAATGAGATTATTCCTCCATTACTAGTAAATGAAGCTTCAGGTTATGGAACAGGACAATTACCTGATAAGGAAGGCCAAATGTACCATGCTCAAGTGGATGATTTGTATTTAATCCCTACGGCTGAGGTTCCTGTGACCAACTTGTACCGCGACGAAATTATTCCAAGTGATCAATTGCCAATTAAAAATGTAGCTTACACGCCATGTTTTAGGAGGGAAGCTGGATCATATGGAAAGGATGTTCGTGGACTTAACCGTTTGCATCAGTTTGATAAAGTGGAAATCGTACAAGTAGTAAATCCAAAGGACAGTTACCAAGTACTTGAAGACATGAAAGATTATGTAGAGTCTCTTTTGACTAAGCTTGGTTTGCCTTTTAAAATTTTACGGTTGTGTACTGGTGATTTAGGATTTACTTCCGCTTTAACTTTTGATTTTGAGGTGTTTTCAGCCGGGCAAGACAAATGGTTGGAAGTGAGTAGTGTGTCAAACTTTGAAACGTATCAATGTAATCGTTTGAAATTACGTTTCAGGGAAGGAAAAGAAAAACCTCAATTAGCTCATACTCTGAATGGGAGTGCGTTAGCCTTGCCTAGGATGTTAGCTGCGATCTTGGAAAATTATCAAACCGCAGAAGGTATTAAAATTCCTGAAGTTTTAGTTCCTTACACGGGATTTGATTCCATATCATAGGCTATTTTATTATCTAGTTGGGCAATAAAAGTCCTGAGATATCCCTTTAACAAGTAGACTATTTCTATTTTAGTATTGTGAATATTTACACCAAAAAGAAATTATGGAAATACTTATTGCTAGCAATAGCTGTATTTATTGGTGGGACTTCGCTTTGGTATACTAACAACATTGTAAGTAAGTTAGCGATCGAAGAGCAAAAAAAGGTGGAGTTGGTTGCTACAGCCACAAAAATTGTAACTTCTACGACTGATTTTACAACCGACCTTAATTTTTCTTTTAAAGTCATTCAAGACAACAATACTGTTCCTGTTATTTTAACAAATGCGAATCATGAAGTTATTTCTTGGAGGAATTTGGATTCCACAAAAGTGGTCCGAGATCCTGCTTATATATCTTTTATTCTCAAAGAGATGAGTAATTATCATGCTCCTATTAAAATTGAAGTTTCGGAAAACACAGTGCAGTATATTTACTTTAAGCCATCAGTTTTGATTGACTTGCTTAAATTCTATCCTTACGTTCAACTAAGTATCATTGCTATTTTTATAATCATAGCGTATTTAGCATTTTCATCGTCAAGAAATGCGGAACAGAATCAGGTATGGGTTGGTATGTCAAAGGAAACCGCACATCAATTAGGGACGCCACTGTCTTCCTTGTCGGGGTGGTTGGAAATATTAAAGAGTCAAGGTATTGAGGAATCCATTAGTTCGGAAATTGAAAAGGATTTAGTTCGGTTAAATAGCATCACTAATAGGTTCTCAAAAATTGGATCGCCTCCAGTTTTGCAGGAAGAAAACTTGCATGAAGTGTTGAATACTACTATTAATTATTTAAGAGGTAGGTTGTCTAAAAAGCTTGATTTTACATTCGATTTTATGTTGTCTAAGGATACAAAGTTGCTAATAAACCAGGATTTAATTGCTTGGGTTATTGAGAATTTATGTAAAAATTCAGTAGACGCAATGGGGGGAGTAGGGAGTTTAAGAGTGCTTGTAAACAACGGCAAGTCAGGCCAAATTTACATTGATGTTATCGATTCTGGAAAAGGAATTCCAAAGTCCGAATTTACAAAAGTATTTAAACCTGGATTCACCACTAAAAAGCGTGGTTGGGGATTAGGGTTGTCGTTGGTGAAAAGAATTGTGGAACAATATCATTTTGGGAAAGTGTTTGTGAAATCATCTAATTCGGAGGAAGGAACTAGTATTAGGATTTCCTTGAACCCTGACGATATACGAAAAAGAATATAATGACTAAGTACTTGCTTTTGCTGTTGGTTTTAAGTGGTGCTGTTTACGGACAGGATAGTACTTTGACGAGAAAAGAACGCTGTAAAATAAAAAGGGAACAACGAGCATTGTTAAATGATAGCTATAAATTGGCAGCTCTGTATTTTAATCAAACTGGTTTTCAGGACCAACGAATGAGTCCTTTAGTTTTTGATGGATCTGGCGGTGCTCTTGATTTACAATCAATCAGGTACAGTGATAAAAGCTTTAGGGGTTTTCAAATTAGAGGTATGTACAACCTCAGTGCGGTTGATGTGGCTTCCGAATCGCTCATGCATTACTCTAAAGTTGATGTCAACTACAGCTATCATTGGAGGGTAAATAATGGTAGTGCACAAAAAGTATACTTAGGAGCAGCATATAATAACATGATAAACGTGCGGTTTTATCCAGTTTTGAGTAACAATTCATTGGGGTTTGACATGAGTTCCGGATTGTCTCCATCAGTGGTTTGGATTAAAGAAGGGTTGTTTGATAAGAACATCATTCTTCAAGCTAAAGGTGGAGTGACAGCAGTTGCTTTTGTGTTGAGGTATCCTGAATTTGCCTATAACGGAACCGAAAGCAAAGTGATGGTGGCAGGTCGATACAATCGTGTGTTCCTCGAGATTGGGTTGGCCCCTAAATTAAAGTACAGTGCAGAAAACAGGTTTTATTTTGCTTATGTATTTGATGCCTATGCATTCTTGTCACCAGTGGATGGAAATAAAATACGCAGTTATGTTAATGGGATTAAGTTTGCTTATTGGTTAAAAACGAAATAATGAAAAGAGTACTGTTTTTTATGATCTTGTGCCTTGGCTTGGTTTCATGCAAAAAAGTTTTTTTTGATGAAGAGCCTGGTGTTAGTAATGCCGATGTTTTTAACCAGGTATGGGAGTATACTAACGAGAAGTACAGTTTTTTTGAGTTCAAAAACATTGATTGGGATTCAGTTAAAACAGTTTACCAAGTAAAAGTGGATGGTGAAATATCCAAGGATTCGCTGTTTAATGTATTGTCTGATATGCTGTACGTGCTACGAGACGGGCATGTGAACTTAATTAGTTCTTTTGATGTATCTCGTAATTGGAATTGGTTCTTGGATTATCCTGACAATTACAACTCAAGTATGTTGGAGCGTTACTATTTTAAGGATGAGCAGCAATTCATGGGGCCGTTTACGGTATTTGATTTTGGCGATGTAGGTTATGCTCACTATGGAAGTTTTTCCTCCACAATCAGCGAAAATTCAATGGAGCAGCTTCTGAATAAATTCAAAGGACATAAAGGTTTGATAATTGATTTGCGGGACAATGGAGGGGGGGCGATATCCAATGTATATAAAATGGGAAACTATTTTGTGAGCGAACCCACCTTGGTAGGTTATCACCGTGTTAAAAATGGACCAGGAATAAATGAATTTACGGAATTTGGAGGTTTGCAATTTACTCCAGTTAAAGATTATCCTGCATACAGCAAACCTGTAGTTATATTGACTAATAGAAAATGTTATAGCGCAACCAACATGTTTAGAACCATGATGGGAGGGTTGCCAAATGTGACTGTAATTGGAGACAGGACAGGAGGAGGTGGAGGAGTTCCTACTTATACACAATTGTCAAACGGCTGGTCGCTGAGGGTTTCGTCAACACAAACGATTTCACTTGATTTTGTAAACAATGAGGACGGCTTGTTGCCAGATAGACGAATAGACATGAGTTCCATTGATGAAAATAACAACATAGACAGTATTTTAGAAGATGCCTTAAGTTTTTTAAGACAATAGTATGTACATTACTTTTAAACGTACAGATAAGATTATCCTGTTTTTTTACCACATGGTAGGGTACATGGTTGCCACTGTGTTTGTGTTTTCTGTCGGGCTCGATCACTTGTTGTTTATTTCTGTTTTGCTCGCTGCGCAAGGGTTATTGTATTTAAAAATATGGGAACAATTCAAAACGAAAATTCCAAAATATGCTTCGTGGGGTAACAGCCCTCAAAGCAGGTTGAAATCAGAGGTTTGGTGGTCATTATTTACGGGTTTATTTTTTACAATAAATACCTTGGGAAGTATCTTTTTATTTGGAAAGGAAATAACATTAACCTGGCAAAACACTTTATTTACCGGCGTATCATTTACCTTATGGGCGTTATTTGTAAATTTGGGTGGTGAATTTTTGCACTTGGTTTTTTCGGTCAAGCAAGCAAAAGATAGCATTGAACAAGATAGAAATGAAGTGATTAAGCTAAGGCAAGAAGTACTGCAAGACTTAATTAGCCCTCATTTTTTATTTAATTCACTTAACACGGTTTCGTCTGTTATTTCTGAAAACAAGGCAAAATCTATTCGTTTTGTGAAAGAACTGAGTGATTTGTATGGTTTTATGCTTAATGATAGTCATAAATCAGTAATTTCTTTACGGGAAGACATTGAATTGGCTGAGAAATACGCTTTTTTACTTAAAACTAGGCTTGAGGGAGGGGTGGATATAGGGTTTAATATCCCGAATCGGTTCAAAGAGTGCATTCTACCACCTATGACAGTGCAAAATTTGGTGGAGAATTGTGCTAAACATAATGTCGTGAGTAAGCGATCCGTTTTGCGAATTGATGTTTTTATTGAAGGGAATTATTTAGTAGTGAAAAATAATTTGAATTTGAAAATGAACAGTGGCAGAGGGTCAACAAGTTTGGGATTAAATTACATTTGTTCTCAAATAGAACAATTGAGTGAGGAAGAGGTGGTTATCCTTAAAACGAAGAAAGATTTCGTAGTTAAAATACCTTTGATTTATGAGGATACAAGAAAAGTGTTTCAAAAAGGGAGCAGTTTTTCAAGGAGTAACAATTAAATATTAATGCTAAAATAAAAGTGTCATGAATGCTTTAATTATTGAAGACGAAGCCCCTGCAGCTCGAAAATTAAGAAATATTCTTAGGGAGATTGATCCTGAAATAATTGTGTTGGATGTACTGGAATCTGTTGAGGAAGGAACTCAGTACCTTCTGGAGCAAGCGCATCCTGATGTCATTTTTTGTGATATTCAACTTGCAGATGGTATTAGTTTCTTAATTTTTGAAAAGGTATTGCCGCGCTGTCCAGTAATTTTTATCACGGCGTTTGATCAGTATGCTGTAAGAGCGTTTGAGGTGAACAGCATTGATTACTTATTGAAACCTTTTTCAAAGGAGCAATTAGAAAAAAGTTTAGATAAGTTGGAAGGGCGAATTTCAAGGGCCGATTTAGGAATTAAGGAATTAGTAAGTGATTTAATTCCAAAAAAGCCAAAGCAACGATTTTTGATAAGCAAAGGAGATAGTTTAATCCCAATTAATACAGATGACATTGCGTACGTGTATACTGAGGATAAAGCGGTGATGATCATGACTATTTCGGGACAAAGTTATTTTATCAATTACTCTTTAGACGAGGTGGAATTGCAATTAGACGAAAATCATTTCTTTAGACTTAACAGGCAAGTGATAAGTAGGTTAGGGTCAATAGAAAAAATATCAAACTACTTTAATGGTAAATTGAAGGTAGAACTCAAACCGTCTTTTGGAGGTGAGATTTTAGTGTCAAGAGTAAAGGCTCCGGTTTTTAAGAGTTGGTTAGAAAGGTAGGTTTGTACTTCAGGATTACGATCAGAAATTTGAACTTAAATACCAAAATCTCCAATTAATGGCATTAAGTTATCTTGTAAGCCTTTGAGGTAAGGATACGAGAGAGCAGTGGTTAATTTGCTTTCGTTAAACAGCTTGAATTTAGTGTTCACTTGGTTTACTAGAACAAAAATTACCGTTAAAATTAAAGTCATTTTAATGCCGTTAAACACAGCTCCTCCAATTTTATTAAAGAGGCCCAAGGAAAGTACGTTAACAGCTTTTTCAACCAATTTTCCGAGGAAATAAATGCCAAATAAAATTGCGATAAAAGTCAAGGCAAAGGACAGTATAGGGATTTGAATGTCAAGCTGTTCCTTTAAATGATAGGCTGTAAAATCTGAAAATTTGATGGCACCCCATACACCTAGTACTAATCCTGCAAGCGAAGCGAGGGTAATGATTAATCCTTTAGTATAGCCATGATACATGGCGTATATTAAGGATACTAAGACTACAATGTCAACAATACCTACATCCATTTAGATTGTACTATTAAAAGCATAAATATAAAATCAAAATCAGCTTAATTAACTTAATAAATTAGCAACAGCTTGCTTAATTTTAGTGTCAGATATTTTGGAATAATTCACATCCATCTTACCCTTGATTTCGGCAGTGCACAAATTACCTAAGCTACCTTCGTGGGTGTGATTAACGGATTTGTCAGGCGTAAAATTACCAGCTTCAATCTCTAAACCAACCTCTTTATATGCTTCACGGAAAGGCATTCCGGCAAGCACTCGCTTGTTTACTTCCTCGACACTAAATAAGTAATCGTACATGTCATTATTCAAGATGTCTTTTTTGACCGATATGTTCGGAACAACTAACAAAGCGACTTCTAAGCACGAAATTATTTCCTCAAACCCGTACATGTATTTTTCCTTGAGCAATTGTAAGTCTCGAAAATAACCTGAGGTCAAATTGCTAGTTATCATGGTTAACTCCCCTGCAATTGCTTGCAGTTTATTACATTTCCCACGCATAAGTTCAAAAACGTCTGGGTTTTTTTTGTGCGGCATAATGCTCGAACCAGTGGTAAATTCTTTTGGTAATTGAATGAATCCAAAGTTTTGACTCATGAACAAACAAGCATCAGCAGCCATTTTGTTTAAAGTTCCAGCCAAAGAAGCTATTGCGTAAGCAGCGGTTTTTTCAGTTTTACCACGAGTCATTTGAGCGTACACTACGTTGTAATGTAAGTCGTCAAAACCTAATAAATCAGTTGTTAGTCTCCTATCAATTGGGAAAGATGATCCATAACCTGCAGCTGATCCTAGGGGATTTTGATTTGTGAATCGGAATGCAGTGGCTAATAAATCCATGTCGTCTGACAATGATTCAGCGTAAGCACCAAACCATAATCCGAAAGAAGACGGCATGGCAACTTGCAAGTGAGTATAACCAGGAATCAATACGTCCTTGTTGTCTTCGCTTTGTGTTTGAAGTTGATCAAATAATTGCTTCACTAAAAAACTTATTTTCAGCAATCGATCACGACCATATAGTTTTAAATCCACTAATACTTGATCGTTTCGTGAACGAGCACTGTGTACTTTTTTTCCTGCTTCCCCTACTTTTTCAGTAAGTATCTTCTCAATTTGAGAGTGTACATCCTCGACTCCGTCTTCAATTTTAAAAGTGCCATTTTGAGTAGTTTTATAAATGTTGTTCAGTTCCGCCTTTAAGGCAGGGAGTTCTTGTTTGTCCAACAGCCCCACTTTACTTAACATGGTTATGTGGGCTATGTTTCCAAGCACATCAAACGATGCCAAGTTTAAATCTAGCTCAGCGTCATTACCAATGGTAAATTTTTCAATGGTCTTGTCTACGTTTGTTCCTTTATCCCAAAGCTTCATGGTTGTTCAATTTTGTACGCACGAAGTTAAGGAATTAATTCATGTGGATTAAAAGAGTGGGCTCTCATTTGTTTTTGCAAAAACAGAGTTTGTTTTTGCGATATGTTGTGATAATTGCAAAAGTCAAATAATCTTTTTACAAAAAAGACGTAAACCATGTGTTGTCTGCTAGTGATTGTGCAAATTTTGTAATTAGTACAAGCAAGTAAAATTTGTAGTAAAATTCAGTTGAAACATTCCCTGCTTACCTCCTTAAATTCGTGTCGGATTTAAAATCAATAAGCAAATAATAGACTATGATAAATATTAAAAATGTAATGATAGGATTCTTTATCGGAGTAGTCACTATTTCATGTACCAGTAAAGAAAAGTACTACGAGGTGCAAGGTACGTTAGTAAATAGACGCAGTAACGAACCTTTAGCAGGTATTAATGTTGACATGCTTGAATCACCACACTTTGGAAGTTCTGCCCAAAAATTTAAAACAGATTCACTGGGACAATACATTGTGAGGATCAATTCGAAAAATGATAACGTATATCTTTATTTCAGTGAGCAAGTTAAGACCAGTGGTTTTGGTTTAGTAGAAGATCATCACGAGCAACATACTATTAATTCGGAAGGAACTACAACACTCGAAACTACTTTTGAAGTAGTTACACCCTTAGAAATAGTGCTGGTTAAAAATGGATACAATCTTACAGGGTCCTTTTCTACATCAGCAAAAATAACGTCTATGGACGCTATATATAGAGGTCCATATGAAATAAATTTTTACGGAACGGAAGTGCAACGATGGGATTATTCAACTATGTTAATCTATTCAGACAGTTACATTCATTATGAAATCACTTGCTCTGAAAATTACAATTCATATACCGTGAAAGACAGTATTTGGGTTCCAAGAAGCTCGGAAATACTCACAGACACTATCTATTACTAACCACACCTATAATTAAGTTCCCATAAGTAACAAATACGTTCAACTTTTAAATTTATAAATCATGAAAAAAATAAGCATAACATTTTTACTACTGGCAGTATTTTTTAATGTGAAATCACAAGAAAAACTAGCAGTTGTGAACTTTGACATATCGGGTAACACTTTTACAGTGCAACAATGTTTGTCCATTACACGAAATGAAATTTCTAAGCTGAATAGATACATCGTTGTGGACAAATACACAGTTCAAGAAGCATTAGAGGCCAGCGCTGTCAATTTAAGTTCTTGTCAAGGGACTGTATGTTTGACAAAAGTTGGAAAGCAGATAAAAGCAAAGTATGTTGTTGCTGGATCAGTGGAAGTGATTTTTGATAAAGCAATTATTTCTTTTCGATTAATTGATATTGAACAAGGGAAGTCCATAAAAACATCATACTCGGAGTATTACTGGTCTGAATCAAGTTCTGAACGGTTAATTCAACTATCAATACATAAATTATTCGATGTAAAATCTGATGACAAAACGTTGAATTTATACGATTATGAACGAGTAACACAAGGAGTTTCTGAAGGTCCTCAAATTGTAAAGTATGATATGTCTGGGCCACGTTTTGGAGGGGTTTATCAAACAGGACTGATGGGTGACGTGTTGTCAAGTGGAAGAAATGTGGGAGGATCGGATAAGGAAAGATTCATGACGGTCATTGGTTATCAATACGAAGAGCAATATCAATATACTGGAAATGTTCAAGTGGTATTTCAAGGTAATTTTTCATTGACAGGACTAGACCAGCAAATGGCTCTTCCTTCATTAACCTTGTTAAACGGATTGAGATCAACAAAAACTGGTTGGGAATTTGGGTTTGGGCCTTCATTTAGGGTGAGGAAAAGTGTAGAAGGGTTTTACAGGCCAGGAGAAAACGGAGAGAGCACATGGCATCTGTCAAATGAAGCACTTGCTTATGAGAATCCTGAAAAAACTGAACGAATGGACAGTCGTGGAAATACAAAGATAATTAGTTCATGGGTGTGGGGATTTGGGAAAACATTTAAAGCAGGTAACATGAACATTCCTGTAAACTTTTACACCGTGCCTGATAAGGACGGTTGGTTGTTTGGGTTTTCAATGGGGTATGCGTTGCATATGTAGTCGTTTTGAAGTTGAAGTGCAGAAAAATTCAATTGTTGTTGAATGTACAATAGTCCGGCAGAATCTATCTGCTGGGCTATTTTTTTGCTTTGACCTTATTTCTATTAAAATACACCCAATAAGTAAATCCTTTTGTATTTTTGTGCTGCAATTGTTTATTAAAATTCAGCATGAAAAGATACACCATTACCACAGCTTTACCTTACGCTAACGGTCCTTTACATTTAGGTCATGTCGCGGGAGTTTATATTCCATCGGATATATACGCTAGGTATATGAGGTTAAAAGGTAATGACGTGGCTTTTATTGGAGGAACTGATGAGCATGGTGTCCCAATTTCAATCAAAGCAAAAAAGGAAGGTAAAACGCCAAAAGAAGTAGTAGATAAGTTCCACGGAATTATAAAAGGTTCTTTGGAAGGATTAAATATATCATTAGATGTGTTTGGACAAACTTCATCTGCTTCACATCATGAAATGGCCACTTCATGGTTTAAAGCCTTGTCTGCAAAAGGAGAATTTATCGAGGAGGTTTCTGAACAATACTACGACGAGGAAAACAAACAATTTCTTGCTGACAGGTACATTACCGGTATTTGTCCTGAATGTAAAAATGAAGGAGCTTATGGTGATCAATGTGAAAAATGCGGATCGTCCTTAAGTGCCACGGAATTAATTAATCCAACTTCAACCATTAGCGGAAACAAGCCTGTGTTAAAGGAAACAAAACATTGGTATTTACCACTTGATAAATATGAACCTTGGCTAAAAGAGTGGATAGGAGGAAAAAAATCCATACTTAAATCCAACGTGTTTGGACAAGTTAATTCATGGCTTGATTCAGGTTTACACCCAAGGGCTATTACCCGTGATTTAGATTGGGGAGTTCCTGTACCATTGGAAGGGGGTGAAGGTAAGGTGTTGTACGTTTGGTTTGATGCACCTATTGGGTATGTGTCTTTTACCAAACAATTGATGGAGCAAAATTTAGAAAAATTCAAAGGAAAAACCTGGGAGGATTACTGGAAAAAAGAAGGTGATTCCAAATTGGTTCACTTTTTAGGGAAGGATAACATTGTATTTCATTGTGTGATTTTCCCGTCCATGTTAAAGCAAATGGGTGATTACATATTACCTGAAAACATACCAGCAAATGAGTTTTTAAATTTAGAAGGAGAAAAGTTTTCTACTTCAGGAAATTGGGCGGTCTGGTTGGATGATTATTTAAAAGATTTTCCTGGTCAAAGTGATGTGTTAAGGTACGTTTTGTGTTCCAGCATGCCCGAGCAAAAAGATGCTGATTTTACTTGGAAGGATTTTCAAGCTAAGAACAACAACGAGTTAGTAGCCAACATGGGAAATTTTATTAACAGGACTGTAGTGTTAATGAATAAGTACTGGGGTGGAGTAGTTCCAGCTCAAGGGGAATTGTCCGAGGACGACAAAAAAACTTTAGCTCAATTGGCAACTTACCCTGAAAAAATAGCAGCTTCCATTGAAAAGTTCAGGTTTAAAGAAGCCTTGCATGAACTTATGAAACTAAGCAGTTTAGGGAATAAATACTTGGCTGACGCAGAGCCATGGAAACTCATTAAAACGGATGAATTGCGTGTGAAAACCATCATGAATATTGCTGCTCAAATTTCGGCATGCATTGCGCAATTGTCGTCGCCATTTATTCCTGAAACGTCAGATAAATTGAAGACGATGTTGAATTTAAAAACGCTTTCATGGGATGAGGTTGGAGTTGAGTTTATTTCCGACAACCATCAAATTGACAAGGCTACACTGTTATTCAGTAAAATTGAAGATGCTACGATTGAATCTCAATTAATCAAACTTATGGAAGCAAAAAAAGAAGCCGAAATGGCAAATGCAGTAGTAGAACCTGTAAAGGACGCAGTAAGTTTTGATGATTTTCAAAAAATGGACATCAGGGTTGGAACCATTTTGGAAGCGCAAAAGGTCCCAAAAACTAAAAAGTTATTGCAATTAAAGGTGGATACAGGAATTGACGAAAGAACTGTAGTTTCAGGAATTGCAGAACATTATGCACCTGAAGATATAATAGGGAAACAAGTGAGTATACTTGTGAACTTAGCGCCTCGTAATATCAAAGGCATTGAATCTCAAGGTATGATTTTGATGGCTGAAAACACCGATGGATCCTTGGCGTTTGTTCAGCCTGACAAAGCTATTAAAGCTGGAGGAGGAGTAGCATAGTTTTCGTTATGTTTTTTTATTTTAAAAATATTTTATGTTAAAATTCATCTTTTGTTCCTCAGTAATATTCCTTTTTTCATGCAGTGATCCGCTTGCTGATAAAAGTGGTGAATCGACTTTTGAAAGCGATGTTGCTGAAATGGTTCAAGCTGGTGTTTTAAATAAAGAAGATGCTCTAAAAATTAGGAGTACGCTCTATTTAGGGAGTGTTTTAGGTAAGGATTTAGGTGGTAGATCGTACGCGGAAATTTTAAATTCTTTTGGTAGTGAAAAAGATAATTTAAGTTTTATTTCTTTGTCAAAAGCATATTCCAAATCAAAGTTGGACAGTGCTTTATTATGTAATTTATTTAAGGTACAGCGAAAGAAATTACGTGGTAAAGTGTACTTTGGATTTAACCTAAAAAATAGGTCAGACAAGAAAGTCATAGCTTATTCTGGCCTAATTACAATTTCAGATGTTTTTGGTAAATCAATTTATTCTGGACCCTTTGAAAATCAAAGAAAACACATTACTCCAGGTAGTAGTCGAGAGCTGTGGATAAAGTTAGATAAGTCAAACTCCGACATTAGGAAGGCAATGAAAAATGACCAATGCGATTTTAAATGGAGGTCACAAGTTGTTATTTATGATGATGGAGAAACCTTAAAGTTTGACGAGTACCAATCGGAAGCTTCGGAGGAATATGAGCTAGAACTTAAGTCTTTCAGATCTCTTAAGAATTCGATCTAGTAGGTCAACTTTGTGAATTGTACCACGGTTAATTTCAAAAGAACAGAACCTTATTTATAATTATACTTAGATTAGCATGTAGGTGAAGTCATTCATTATCATATTGCTACTTTGTTTTTACACTGCACTTAACGCGCAACAGTACAACTTTAAGCGTTTTTCTGTAGAGGAAGGTTTGTCGCAACCAGGTTTGTTTTGCTTACAGGAAGATTATCATGGAAACTTATGGGTTGGTTTAGACAACGGAGGCGTTCAAGTTTTTGATGGATGGAAGTTCAAAACCATTGACAACAGGATAACTAGCGAAAACATCAGTGCACTCTTTAAGAGTTCAGAAGGTGACATGTGGATTGGATCATCAACGGATTACATTACAGTGTTAGGTTCGGATACTGTCCATTTAGGTCATGAGCAAGGATTGGTATCCAATCACGTCAGGTCGTTTTGCGAAGACATCAAAGGGAATATATGGATGAGTGCCATTGGAGGTGGAGTTGTCGTTTTTGAAGATAAAATTGCGATTAAATCGTATGGATATGACAATGGCTTACCAAGTTTAAATTTAAGAGCAGTTCTTAGCGCACACAATGGAAATGTTTGGGTTGGAACGGACAGAGGAGCCGTGGTATTCAAAGATTATCAAGTTGTAAAATCATATAGAAAAAGGAAGGCTTACTTGGGAATAAGTTACTAGCTCTAGCACAAGACCAAGAAGGGAATGTTTGGGTGGGAACTGAGAAAGGTTTGAACATGATTTCAACTGATACAATTTTGTCTTTTGATCGCGAATTTGGATTAAAAGTAAAACGAGTAAAATCTCTATTGGTTGATAGTAAGAATCAAATATGGATTGGTACAAGTATTCCAATTGGGTTACAATTGCCCCACAATATTACCTTTCAGATGAGCGCAATATACCTTAAGAACACCAATGAGGTCAATTAAAAGTGCATGTTAAAAGGGTGGGATAAAGAATTTCGAATTAAATCAGCCGAGGAGTCTAAAGGTTAGGGAAATGTTTTTTGTGCAGACTACAATCACATTCCGGCCGGGCATTATGAATTCATTGAGTATGCTAAAACACCTTGTGTCGAATAGAGCAAAACCCCCTTAGTTGTTTCTCTTGAAATAACTCCTTTGTGATGAAAAAATCCAATTTACATTACGGCTGTACTATTATTGAGTATCGGACTATTAGTTTTTGTAATTATGCTCAGGACGAGAAGATTAGTTAGGGAAAAAGAAAAATTAGAAGAGTTGGTAGTTGATAGGACCAAATATTTATACTCAGAAAAGCAAAATCAGATGATTTGTTGTTGAACATATTACCTGTTGAAATTGCTGCTGAGTTAAATCAATTTGGATCAGATAAAATAAAAAGGCACGCATCATTATCAGTGTTGTTTGCTGATTTTAAAGGCTTCAAGTACCTGTCAATTGAACTGACAGCAGAAGAGTTAGTGGGTAAATTAGATGAGATATTTGTGGCATTCGATGATGTAATTGAACGAAATTCGCTTGAGAAAATAAAAACCATTGGAGATACTTACATGTGTGCTTCAGGGGTTCCTGAAAGTAATCCATTCCAAGAAAGGAACATCGTGATAGCAGGTCTTCAACTCTTAAATGTAATGGATGAATTCAATCAAAAATAAGTTACTGCTAATAAGCCTTAATGGAAGGTTAGAGTGGGAATCCATACAGGCTTATTACAGGAGTGGTAGGTAAAAAGAAATTTGCTTATGATGTATGGGGGGCACCGTAAACATCGCAAGTAGAATGGAGAGGCTGGAAGGGTAAGCATATCAGAAAGCACTTATTAGCTCGTTAAACCTTGTTTTGATTTTGAACATAGAGGTAAAGTCCTAGCAAAAAACAAAGGAGAGCTGGAGATGTATTTTGTAAATGGCATTAAAAAACAATATCAAAAAGGAAGTTCTTTTAGTCCTAGTGATAAACTTTATTTAAGTTGATACATATTTTTAATATGGTTTAACTACACCCCAAACTGTTCCTCGATTTCGCGGGCTTTGGCAAAAAGAATTTCGTTTTCGAGTTCATGGTGAATCTCCATGTCATCGTCAAATTCTTTTAGTTTGAAATACAAGGAATGCGTCACTGGCGATGCTCCTTGATCAGGGGTAAAGTTGTTGGTTATTTTTTTAATTTGCTCGAACTGAGTATGAGAATCGTCGTGCTCGTTTTCCATCATTTCAATTGGCTTTGGCAAACTACCAAAACTGGCTGGCTCAAAAGATTCTTTGTCTTTTATTTGTCCAAGCGTTTTAAAATAAGGAAATAAAATTTCTTCTTCTTTGATGAGGTGTCTAGCTAAATCACTGGTGAAATGCGAATACAACTCGTTAATTTTTTGAGCAGTTTCGTTTCCAGGTTCTTGACTAATTAGTTTGTCAATTAACTGGTGAATTAAAGGGTAATTAGCCTTTAAATAGGCATGGTGAGTGTTCAACACATGGTCAACTAAATCGTCCAAGTTCCATGCTTTCAGTGAAGATATGTAGTTTTTATTTTTGCTCATCGTGTTCAAATTTAACTAATTTCTTTTGACGGTACTTTATTTAGGCAGTTAAATACTCAAACCAAATAGCTTTTCGTTTTTTTTACTTGCCTCTTTTCCCTTTATCGGCGTTAAAAAATTAAACCGTAACAATTGCTACGATTGAATTTGTTGCCTTGAAAAAGAAAAAACACACTTCGTCAAAATTCCCGAAAAGCTGTGTGGTTTGAGAATAATGTACTTTATCCAAACTTCTTCCATAATTCATACATCACTATTCCGCCACAAACTCCAACGTTTAGTGAATGCTTGGTTCCAAACTGAGGAATTTCAATGCAATAATCACTTTTTTCGATGGTGGTTTGTTCCACGCCATCCACTTCATGACCTAGTATAATTGATACGCCAACAGCATCAATTTGATCCAGTTTTTCGATGGAGGTCGAGTTTTCAGTTTGCTCCACGGATAAGATTTTGTAGCCCTTGCTTTTTGTAGCTTCAATACTTTGGTCGATGGTTTCGAAATGAATCCAGTCAACTGATTCAGTAGCTCCCAATGCCGTTTTTTGAATTTCACGATGCGGAGGTCTGGCAGTGATTCCAACTAAATGAATGGCTTCTATTTTAAAAGCGTCAGCGGTGCGAAACATAGCCCCTACGTTGCTCAAGCTCCTGATGTTTTCTAGTACCACTATGACAGGTATTTTATCCGAGTCTTTAAACTCTGTAACAGAAAGTCTGTTTAATTCGTCTAGTTTTAATTTTCTCATGCCTCTTGTTTTGCCCGAAAGATACTTAAGGTAAGTTCTAAAAATTGCTTTTTCTTCGTTAAACTTTAAAATTAAAAGCCTCACATACTAAGGTATGCTACGTTTTTAATTTCTCGTTCGCCTCAATAAATCTAATTTTTAGAACTCCCCTTAAACGATAAGGTATTCCAGTTTTTAACTTGTTCTTTTTCGCTATGTTTGTGAATGCACTGAAGAAAGTACTGACGAAATAGATGAATGAGTAAAAAGAAAAAGACAGGTTTGTTTTTTGGGTCATTTAATCCCTTGCACATGGGGCACATGATCCTGGCAAATTACATGATAGAAAACACCGACATGGACAAGGTGTGTTTTGTCGTATCGCCACAAAATCCGTTCAAGACTAAAAGCAGTTTGCTGGACGAGTTTCACAGGCATGCTATTGTGCAAAGAGCGATTGAGCAAGATGAACGTTTTGAAGTAAGTAACATTGAGTTTTCAATGCCTAAGCCGTCATACACTGCAGACACTTTAGTGAAACTTTCTGAAAAGTATCCCAACAAAGAATTTGCACTCATTATGGGGCAGGATAACTTAAAGTCTTTGCACAAGTGGAAAAACATTGATTACTTAGTAGAGGAACATGAAATTTATGTTTACCCCAGAACCGGTGCTGAATCAACAAAATGGGATGAGCATAAAAAAGTGCATTTATTGGATGCGCCGCAGGTTCAAATTTCGGCCAGTTTTATTAGGGAAAGTATAAAAAAAGGTCAAGATATCAGATGGATGTTACCATCTGATGGATGGAAATACATT
>JBLIBC010000008.1:0-24314 GCA_047632015.1 Glaciecola sp. | reverse complement strand
TCCGTCTTCACCATCCCCTGCTTCAGTCACACCTAAATGAAGTGGATAATTCATCCCTTCTTTCATCATGTTTTTCACCAATAACCTGTAAGCCTGAACCATCACCTGAGGATTGGAGGCTTTCATGCTGAGTACAATGTTGTGGTAGTTTAAACTTTCACAAATCCTTAAAAACTCCATCGCTGACTCCACCATTCCAAGTGGTGAATCACCATACCTGCTCATGATCCTGTCGGATAAAGAGCCATGATTGGTTCCTATCCTCATGGCAGTTCCGTATTCTTTACATATTTCAACGAGGGGGGTAAAACGAACCCGAATTCTTTCTAATTCTTCTTGATATTGATCATCGGTATACTCAATGATATTGAACCTTTTCTTGTCCACATAATTTCCAGGATTCACCCTTACCTTTTCCACAATTTTAGCAGCTAGTTCAGCAGCATTTGGTGTGTAATGAATGTCTGCAACAAGAGGCACATCATACCCTTTCTCACGTAAAGACGCTTTGATCACCCGTAAGTTTTCGGCCTCTTTTAAACTTGGAGCAGTAATTCTGATGTACTCACAACCTGACTCAACCATGCGAATACATTGGGCCACTGTGCCCTCGGTATCCATGGTGTCAGTTGTTGTCATGGATTGAACCCTGATAGGATTATTCCCTCCCATGGGAACATTTCCAATGGTTACCTCGCGGGTTTGCCACCGTTCATAATTTAATAAATCGGGGCAGTAAGTCCAGTCCTTTGATTGCATGTGGCAAAGATATCATTTATGTAGATGTACTACTTTCTTTTTCTCGTAAATATTGTGCGAAAGGCACGTGTATTAATAAGCCGAATAAAGCAACCCCTGCTTGGGTTTCAATGGTGTCCTCCCACATCATGCTCAAAAATAGAATGAGCCCAACCACGATGTACAAATATTTAAATTCGCCTTGGTACGATGAAAATGGGTACAGGAATAAAAACACGAACACCATTAAACCAACAAAACCTAAAGCAACCGCAACCGATAAATATTGATTGTGCGTTCTCTTTAATTTGTTGGGGTTTACTTTGATACTTTTACTATACTCAAGCTTTAATACGTCTTCTACATCACCAAGTCCAACCCCCGTCCATACATTTTGTTTGATGATGTTTTTAGTGTTTTCCCACGTGAAAAAACGCATCGTTAGTGAACTTTCATGATCTGACCTCCCTTCTTTCCATTTCCTGAGTTCCCAAAAAGTAGTATGAATCCTTGTTTCAATTCCCTTTCCTTCTATGAATTTATAATTGGCAATTCCATTCTCGATAGCGATGATTTCTTCGCTACTAAGTTGACTAATTCCCAAGGAGTCTTTAGTGAAGTTTTTTGAAGTCAAAAACCGAACTAAACATGGACGAAGTGGAAAACCATTAACTAGAGAATCAAGCTCAAGGTCACTCATTTTTTTCCATTCTTGAGCTAGTTCTTTTTCGCAATAATACAACCCAACAAAATTTCCATTTTCTAGCAGTTTGTTGTTAAGGTCATGTTGATAAGGTGTTCCGTTTACAGTGTGAGTAGGTAGTGAAGTTGTAATTTCCTGAGCTTGAAACTCTTCTTGATACACGGTCTTTAGTTTATAGCCAAGTAACAAGACAATCAATAAAAAAGAAACACCTATTATTCTGCCTAGCTTTTGTGATTGTCTCCAAGGGGGGAAAAACAAAAGAGTCATAATTAGTATAGTCGGCAAAATAACTAAAGCTGTTAAACTTTGTAATTCACTTAAATAAAACAACACAAATCCAATTGGAATAAGCAGGAACCACTTCAACAGTGATTTGACATTCAAAATCAAATAATAGTAGAATGCCAATGAGAAGCAAAGCATTAAAGACAAACGAATGTGGCTTATAAAAGGAGACATTTCTCTGAAATTTTCTGCAACTGGATTTGCCACCGACAAATAATGCAAGTATCCAATTAACGCTGATAAAAAAGCTCCTATAGACAAAAAGCCGAAAACGCTAAAAACATGATTTTTGCTGAATCTTGGCCCTGTAAGCAAGACTAAAGGAATAATCAACAAGGGCAATTTCACCCTTAAATCCTTGAAAGCATACGCTGTGTTTTCAGTATTCCACAAGCCAGCTAAGAACACCAAAAACAATCCTGTCCCTAATAATATGTGCCACTTATGAGTAATGAATAGTTGCTTACGACCTTTCCAGCTTGAAAACAACCAAGATCCAAAAATGGAAAACATACAAACACTGGTGGCAAACTTTGACAAGGGAATACTGGCTGCTAAAAGCACCCAGAAAATAAAATACAAATGTCCAAATAATCCCTTTTTCAAACCGATTTTAAGCTGTTGTCGTTTCACCTGCAATAGTGGTAATTAATATTTCGGCCTTACTGTATCCTGAAATAGAGAGCGTCATCATCAACTTTGATATAGCAGCCTCACCACTCATGTTTTTCCCGTTGATTACACCGATATTTAGCAATTGTAATCCAGATTCGTACTTTTCCATGTTGATGTAACCACCTGAACATTGACTTATGTTTAATACAATCACACCATTTGCAATTAATTTTTTTAATCCATTCTTAAACGAATTGTTCGTCGGAATATTACCGGTTCCAAAACTTTCCAATAAAATTCCCTTAGGGGGCGTTGCAAGTAAATAATCTATTAGGTTTTCAAGTTGAATTCCCGGGTACATTTTTATAAGTGATACATCGGTTTCAATTTTTTCAATATACTTGAAGACACCATTGTACTTGGAGGGATGTTGCTCTTCAGTAAACATAAATTCACTTCCTGAAAAAGCATCAAATGAGGAAGTGCTAATTTTACTTACCCTGTTCCCCTTGAAAGTTTTTCCATTAAAACACAAGAGAGTTTGGGCTCGAACTTTATTTAAAACCAGCTGATCAAGCACTTGTAATGCATGAATAATGTTGCTATTTCCATCCGAATTCTCTTCCCAAATTGGGATCTGTGAGCCAGTAAAAACAATGTTTTTGTTAAAGTCAAGCATCAAAAAACTCAAGGCGGATGACGAATACGCCATGGTGTCAGTCCCATGCAGTATCAGTACGTTTTCATGACTTGTATGATGACTTAAAATCAAGTTTCTCAAGCTTATCCAATTGTCTGGATTAATATCCGTTGAATCTTTTACTGGTTGCAAAGTCAAACACTCCACTTGTTGATTAGCAACTTTTGCAGCTAAAACTGGACAATGTGTAAGCATTTCATTTAGTGAAAAAGGGGCAAGGCTGCCCTGATCCCTTTTTATCATGCCAATGGTACCTCCTGTGTATATTAATAACGTACTCACAATTGATTAAATTTAACGCCTAGCGCCAAGACATTAATTTCGTCGGACAATTTTAGTGTCCAATTCACCGTCAAAGGACACCTGCAACATTTTTGCTCTTTTCGTTTTATTAAAGCCTAATGCGTAATTGTAATCAAGGACTTTAATGTCAACTTTACCCTCAAATATGATTTCCCAATTGTCGACAAGTAATCGACTGGGCTCCACAGTAGTAATTTTACAACTTGGATGGAAATGTAAAAAAGAATATACTTTCCCAATTTCATCATGACCGTGTACCATCACATCCCTTATTAGTAGTTGGTCATCCAAAACTTTAAATTCCCGCTGATGTATAACCCCTTCCTTTTTGTAACCATCATGGTACGCAATGTAATGGTCTTTCTCGTCCAATTCAATAGTTACTTTTGCCCTACTTCCTACTTTAAAACTTGCATGTACCTCAGACTGGTTGACATTTCCCAGCCGGATAGTATTGTGACTAAAGTTACTACGCTCTTTTTCTCGAATGTTGTTTGAAATAAAAGTTGAAACTCCAGTGTCCACTATAAATGGTTGCTTGTCATACATCAATTCAAAATTAAAAGTATCACTGTGGGCATGCATGGTTTGATAATCAGGACCTATGTTTCCTATGTCAATTACACCTTCCATTTTTCCGTTACCAAAAACCCTATAACCACTTTCTTTTAGCTCCACCTCGCGGGAGGATATCCCTAATCTTTTTGCATACTCGTGTAGTTCACTTGTACTTGGAGCTACATTAAAAGTAGAATCATTTAGACAAGGAATTTCTCCATTGGAATAAGTCATTTTATCTAGCCATCCTAACATCCTTTCAGCTGAAACTTCCAATAAGTCCTTTAAAGTATCATCCTCAAATACTTCGTTGTTGCTCATCAAATTGTAGCTGTCGAGTATTCCAAGCAACATCAGTTGATGGTACATCGGGCTCAATTGAAAATGACCTCCGTCTGGTAAAATTTGCTCGTACAACTCTTTGGTTAATATTATTTTAGCCTCACTAAATAATTCAAAACCCTTAAAATAATATGCACCAAAAAGCATAGAAAATCCATTTTCCATTAAGTGATGTCCCATGCTATCATTAGCTACTCTATCCAATAAAATCCTGTATTGACAAAACAAATACCTGTCTACCGTTTTTCGAGTGATACCATGCTTACTTATGAATTTAATCCAATTGATCCCTCTTACTGAAATAGAATATGGTCGAACGGCTACTTTAGATTTTGGCAAATGATCGATAAGCAAATACATGAGAGCAGAGCCCCTTGCTTTACTCATGTCTTCCTGCAATAAATAATCAAAATAGTTTAAATGGTTTACCCATAAAGTCCCCTTATCTTGATACTCCCAATCAATTTTATCAGAAAACTTAACCGACTGATTCAAAAAGGTAAACTTGTTAGCATCATAGCTTTTCCTCACAGGAATACTCTCTTCCAAATTCAATGCAAGACCTTTTCGGTAAAGTGTAAAATTAAACTTGTAATTCACAAATTTTCGAAACCTATCCCTAAGCGCATAGTAGGACTTAAAATACAGTTGTTCAAGTTTGAAGTAACTTAATGTCCTAATGTATAAAGATAATTTACTCATAATTTGTTGTCCACTTACATTTTAGCATCCAAGAACTTTCCTGTTTCCTTGTGGTTAAAGTTAGGTATTAACTCATTAAATAAATCAATAATCTCTTTCCTATTCCACATCCCATTATCGCGCATGCTTGATATGCTTTGTTCAAACTTTTCTAACAAAGCTTCGTCATAAACAGCCTCGTTTTTAATGATTCCCAAGTTTTCGAATCGTTCCATGTCCAAAGTTTCATTATTGGTAAAGAACTCTTCAAAATCTTTTTCCCCAGTGGTATCACTTTTAAAGAAAAAACAAGGGTATTTTCCTTGAGCTTTTAGTTCCTCTACTGAACTCCTCGCCTCGTCCTCAGTTTCACACAAATATGGTTCGTAACCTAGTTGTTTTAGGTACTTTACCGCAATATCTGCAAAGGTTATTAAATGTAAGTTCTCACTTAATTTAGGAAAAAAGATGTCTCTGTTTTCTCCAAAGATACAAGACATTAAACAAAGTTCTCCTGACTCTTGAGGCGTTACAAAATACCGTTTAATATCACTCGGAGCCGCAATAGGTTGTCCTTTTGTAATTCTCTGGTTAAACCCGTGGAGTAAGCTTCCGTCTGAAAATGCCACGTTTGCGAACCTTGCCATGGAAATCTTTAAGTCTTTACTTCTTCTCATCAAGAACATTTCCATGATTCTTTTTGATGCACCCATCATGTTAACTGGATTTGCTGCTTTGTCTGTAGATACGCAAAAATATTTCTTGGTGTTGGCACCAATAGCCTGTTCGACTGTACTATCTGTATTAAAAATGTTTACGCCAATTAGCCTCATCAGAGTATAGGCGTCTTTTTCGCTTCGTACGTGTTTAAGCGCGGACAAGTTCAGCACGTAGTCGTAAGAACCTTCTGCCTTAAACATGGCCGAAAACTCTAAACTTCCACAATCCAAAGCAAAAGTTTTAAACTCACCATCAATGTAACCATATGAACTACGAATGTCTCTCACTAATTCCACCATGTTGTTTTCACTGATGTCAACAACATGTAATTTTTTTGGATTTCGTTTAAAAATCTCTTTGGTAGTAGCTTGACCAATCGACCCCGCTCCTCCTATCACTAAAAACGTGCTTTTGCCAATAATCTCTCTTAATTCAGTGTCATGCTTACTGATATCGTTAGAAAAAAGTAGCTTGTTTCTTCCAATTAATTCTAAAATATCCATTCCTTACTTGTTAAATGATGTAATAGTTTGTTTAATTCCTTGTTCGAGGCTTAAAGGTAGTTCAACTTGTAATTCTTGTAGAATTTTGCTGTTACTTACCACGTAATTACCTGTCAATTTGTTCAATGTATGAGTTGAAATCGGCAGTTCTAACACACCAAAAACCTTCGCAATAAAAATAACTAATTTTTTGTTGACCTTCCATATTTTGGGACTTTTCTTAAGTACCCTACTTATTATTTTTACAAGCTCTACCGTTGAAATCCTTTCCGAATCAGAAAGGTTATATATTCCCGACTTGATGTCCTTATCGCATAACTGATGAACTAAGAAGTTAAGGTTGGTAATTGACAAAAAAGACCTCTCATTATGGAAGGAACCTAAAGGATAGGGAATCCCCTTCATAACGAACTTGAACAGTAGGCTGATGCTCCCTTTCTTGTCTGGCCCATGAACTACACAAGGTCTTAAGACATAAACAAGTTTGCGCTCTGCAACGTTACCAAGTACATGTAGCTCTGCTTGACGTTTTGAATAGCCGTAATCTGTACTAGGTCTTGGCATGTCAGTTTCTGACAATGTACCTGTTGCAACACTTTCTGTGACAGCTTTTACGGAGCTAAAAAATAAAAACTTTTTAATGTCACTTTGTGAAAAATGATCATACACTTCCTTAGTTAATTCAATGTTGACCGAGTTGTAGTCAGATAGTGAATGTTTGCGCTCATCATTGCTAATAGCTGCAAGGTGTATGATCGCGTATGCTTCTGGTGAAATTTTGCTTTTCCAATTCTTTTCACGCAATGACAACCTAAGTACTTTGAAACCGACTGCCTCAAGGTGCTTTGATAAAGAAGAACCAATAAAACCACTAGCCCCTGTGATGATTATTTCTTTCATTGTAAAGCCAGGTTGATTTACATTTCGAAAATTTTAGCGAGTTGTTCAAATCTTAACTCTTTTCTAAAATACTCATCAAAGTATCGTTTGCCATTCTTAGCACGCAGTAAGAGTTCTTCATCGCTCCCTGCCAAAATCGTCTTTACATTCTTTGCAAAACTTTCCACATCACCACTGTTTGAAACCCAACCAACAGCAGACTCATTTATAAGTTCTGCGCCCTCTCCCGATAACATACCAATCACAGGTTTTTCGAATGCCATGTATGCTTGGATTTTTGCTGGAACTGTTTGTTTAAATATTTCTCTGTCTTTTAACGAAACTAACATCACATCCGCCTTGCTAAAAAAGTATGGCATCATCTTTATTGGGTTGTTTCCATAAAACACAAACTTATCAGACAACCCTCCACTATTAACTTTATCCTCAAGCCATTTTCTCATCCTTCCATCACCTACAAAAAGCCATCTTATTTTTTCATCTTTTAAAAGCTTAGCGCATTCAAATATGTTTTCAATATCCTGAGCCGTCCCCATGTTGCCAGCGAACATAATTTTTAACCCTTCCGGAAATGATAATTCTTCAGAAGGACTCGTGATTTCACGATTAATAAAAACATCTTCTGCCCAATTTGGAAAATAACTTACTCCTACGTTCCTTACTCTTCCCTCAACTATTTTGACAAAGCTCATAGAGCCCACTAAAATATGATCATACCAACTGTATATGAATCTTACGACTGATTCAATAGCCGATAATATTCGTTCACTTTTCACAGCTCCAACAGCCTTTAATGTGTCAGGCCAAATATCTAAGTCCCACAATATAAGTTTGCTCTTTCGATTGAAAATTTTGTACAAAATAGGAGATATTGCAATCATGATTGGACTTGTATGATGTACAAATACAACATCAAATCTTTTTCTAAAGATGCTAATGTAAAAAGTGTAAAAAAGCGTAGACAAAAAGTATGTAAAATAATTGGCTACTATTCTCATCGTAGAGCCATTACCCCTAGGAATCACTGGAAGTCTCCTGATGGTCATGTTCTTTTTTCTTTCCTTATTCTTAGTAAAGAAACCATACCCTTCAGGAAAAATTCCTGAAGGGTAATTTGGAACACAAGTAATTACTTCAATTTCATTAACCCCATCATTTAAAGTATCTGCAATTTCATTTACTTTGAAATTTTCAGGGTAAAAATGATTGGTAAATATTAAGATTCTTCTTGCCAAACTACTCTTTTTATATAGTCCACATAGGAAATGATAATTCGAACCACTTTTTCGGAAACATTTGGCATACTGTAATCAGCTACTGGCCGATAATTTCGTCCATCACCGATTTCTTGTTGCTCTAATTGTACTAATCCTTGTAAAATTCGCTCAGGACTCAATCCTACCATCATCACTGATGCTTCTTCCATTGCTTCAGGTCGTTCATGGGCTTGGCGTAAATTCAAAGCCCTGAAATTTAAGATAGACGACTCTTCTGATATCGTTCCACTATCAGATAACGCTGCAAACGAATGCATTTGCAAAGCATTGTAATCATTAAAACCAAGAGGTTTTAAAAATTGGATTTCTGGTCGAACTTCGTAGTTTTTTTCTTCAATCATGTTCCTAGTCCTAGGGTGTGTGCTCACTATGATTGGGTATCCGTACTTTTCAGCTACGGCGTTTAAACCATCCATTAAACCTTTGAAGTTTTTATCACTTGAAATGTTCTCTTCACGATGGGCAGATACTACAAAGAATTCACCTTTCGTTAAGTTCAACCTTTCCAATACATCAGACTTTTTAATGCTTGGCAAATAATGAGTTAATACTTCATACATTGGAGAACCTGTTTTGATAATCCTATCGGCAGGTAAACCTTCTTTTAACAAATACTCTCTTGCAATATCACTGTAAGTTAAATTTACATCTGATACATGATCCACAATTTTTCTGTTTGTTTCCTCAGGAACTCTTTGGTCAAAACACCTGTTTCCAGCCTCCATGTGGAAAACAGGAATGTGCCGTTTTTTTGCTGGAATAGCACACAAACAAGAATTAGTATCACCCAAAACTAAAAATGCGTCTGGCTTTACCTCAGCAAGTAATGGATCAATGGTTATTAATATTTGACCCACAGTTTCCATTGCACCAGCTCCTGCAGCATTTAAAAAATGGTCCGGTTTTCTTATTCCTAAGTCTTCAAAAAATATTTGATTCAGCTCATAGTCATAATTTTGACCAGTATGAACAATGATATGTTCAATGGCTTTGGACTCATCCAAAGCAGTCATTACTTTTGAAAGTCTTATGATTTCAGGTCGTGTCCCCACAACCGTCATTACTTTTAATTTTTTATTCATTTTTTTAAGGCTAAACGGTTTCAAAATAGGTGTCAGAATCCTTTTCGTCGTAAGGTTCGTTGATCCAAAACACTGTTATCAATTCTTCATCTCCAACATTTTTAACGTTGTGTGTGTGCCAAATAGGCATGTCTACGTAAGATGGCTCTTCACCATCTAACTCAAAACTAAATACCTCTTCGGTTCCAATTCTTCGCATTTCAATTAAGGCCTTCCCTTTGATCACTGAAAATCGCTCTATCTTTCTTGTATGAAAATGATTTCCTCTCGTAATGTCAGGAACTGTAGTTGAATAGGATGTTTGCCCCCCTATATCTAACCTCGCTAACTCCACAAATGCTCCTCTTGGATCGGTATATTTTACATACTTCACAGGAAAATGATCCTTGATAGGCATGTAACACCTGAATGTATTAAATAAATTCAGTTCAAACCTGTTTTCAATTAAGGGAATTTTTCCTTGTTCAAAATATTCCTCCTTGTACTTAGTAATTAAGGCTAAAAGCTGTAATACTGTAATCGTATAGCGATGGGGAACAAGAAATTTTTCAACTAATCCCTTGTCTTTTTTAGTAGCTTCTAAAACTTTATCTAAAATATCATCTACTAATTCGGTAACAAAAACTAATTTTAGTTCTCCATCTCCATTAACTACTGGCGTTTCGCCATGAGTCAATTGGTGACAAAAAGTAGCTACAACTGAATTATAGTAAGGGTGTCCAAAGGGTCCATATACGTTAGGAATAATGATACCTGTAAATTTACCTCCTTTTTCTTTTGCCCAACCTTCGAACAATTCTCGCCCTTCTTTTTTTGACTTTCCGTATAAATTATCCCGTTCCTCTTGAGTAGACGATGAAAATAAAACGTGCGGCCTGGAGTTCGTTCGATCAAAAGCTGATATTAACTTTTTAACTAAGCCAATGTTAGTTTGATACAGTACTTCAGGATCATTATGCCTGTTCATTGCGGCTAAATGTACCACCACATCACATTGACTTACGAATTGATCTAAACTAGATTCGTTTTGAAAAAAACCGTCTTCAAAAGGCACACGTTCAAAACCTTCTCTAAAAGATAAAGTATTAAATAAATGTGTTCCTACGAATCCTGCTTGCCCTGTAATACCAACTTTAATCATTTTATTTTTTAATCTGGATATTCAACTAAATCTTCTTCTCCTAGTATGTCTTTCCTCATTAATGGAAGTTTAAGCAACAACTTTTTTGTGCCCTCAACATCCAATCTGGTCGTATTATGAGAATGATATTCTTCGAACTTACTCACCTCTGGTGTGCCTTCTGAGAAAAAGGATGCGTAATTCAAACCTCTGTTGTCAGCTGGAATCCTGTAATAATCTCCACAATCTTCAGCTTTAACCATGTCTTCTCGGTTTACTAAAGTTTCGTATAGTTTTTCACCATGTCTTGTCCCAATGATTTTTACTTCGTTATCAGCTTTATACAATTCCAACATCGCAGTAGTCATGTCTTCGATAGTTGCTGCTGGTGATTTTTGAACAAACAAATCTCCTTGCTTCCCGTTTTCAAACGCGTACAACACTAAATCTACTGCATCCTCCAAGGTCATCATGAACCTTGTCATCATTGGATCAGTGATTGTAACTGGCAAACCTTTTTTAATGAAGTCTGCAAACAAAGGGATAACTGAACCTCTCGAGGCCATTACGTTTCCGTATCGTGTTCCACAGAAAATAGTTTTACTGTCGTCTAAGTTTCTTGATTTGGCTACCATTACTTTTTCCATCATAGCCTTGGACATACCCATTGCGTTAATAGGATAAGCAGCTTTGTCTGTACTTAAAACAACTACTTTTTTAACTTCATATTTTTCAGCAGCGGTTAAAACATTGTCAGTACCTAAAACATTTGTTTTTACGGCTTCAAGCGGGAAAAATTCACATGAAGGTACTTGTTTTAATGCAGCAGCATGAAATATGTAATCAACACCTTTCACAGCCGGTTCGACACTTGCTAAATCTCGTACATCACCAATATAAAATTTGATTTTAGGGTGGTTGAACTTTTTACGCATGTCATCTTGTTTTTTCTCATCACGAGAAAAAATTCTAATTTCTTTAAAATGATCAGTGTTCAAAAACCTTGTCATCACAGCATTTCCAAAGGATCCTGTACCTCCTGTAATTAATAATACTTTTTCTTTTAACATTAGATCTAAGTTTAGATTTCAAAAATTTGCTTTACCTACTATTTTTAGGGACAAATTTAATTTGCTACAAATTGTTACGCTTTGAACAGTACGCAAATATGTAAAAAAGATTTTACATAAAGTAACTAATACAGGGCAAACCCTCACTTTTATTTTCATTACTTTTTTCAGATAGTCCACGTCCCACAAAGCTTTCAGTCTTTTTCCTTTAATGCCTTGTTTTCTGTTTTTTCATTCTTGAGTAAGTTTAAGGCCATTTTCAAGAGCAGAGAATAATTCTGGGCGGCATTTCCTTTTCTTTTTCGAGAAGCGTCTTCACCAAAAGCAACATCTAATACCCAATGTAATTTGTTTTCTATTGCCCAATGAGAACGAATGGACTGCTGAAAAAATTCCTTTGTTTGATCACAACTTGAAATAAAATATCGGATAAAGGTTTCTGTGGGTTTGGTGCTGTTTTTAAATTCTCGAGTACTTTCCACTTTGACTAAAGAGGTTAATTTTTCCCACCTCTGATATTTCCGAATACGACTAAGGTCTTTGATAACACTCCACGTTCTGGTCTCGATACGCCCATGCCCAAAGTCTACATCTGTTACAGTTTCCACCTTTTTAGAGAACACAAAAGACTCTTTAATGTCCTGATACAACTCCTGTTGATTTCCTTTTACAGCTAAGATATAATTCGCTGACATCCCATGGCATCAATGGTAACAACGCAATTCTCTACGCATAGCATTTCTAATAACTCAGGTATAGCTGTAATTTCGTTTGATTTCTCATCTACCTTAATTTGTCCCAGTATAAGGTTGTTCTCACAAGCCCAGGCACTTACCATGTGAATAGGTGATGTCTTGCCATGTTCTTTTGCTCCACGAATTGTTTTGCCGTCAATAGCGATGACTTGACAAGGAATCATATCGGACAATGTATTAACCCATTCTAAAAAACAAGCTTCAAATTTAAGGCTGTCAATGGCTGGAAACACCCTATTGATAGTGTCTTCCGATGGTATCCCATGAGGAAGTTCTAAAAATTCGAGAAGAAAATCTATTTTTGATTTTGCAAAACCTACCATTTGTTTCCACGTTTCTGCTCCGCAAAGGACAGCAACCATTACAATGGCAATAACATCGGTTAAGTTGTGTAACCTGTTAATGTGACTTCGAGGATCTTCTACCTCATTAAAAATTCTTACTAAACTATTTTTTGATTCCATTTTATTTAACTGTTTGATTATCAGATAAATATAAGTAATTTACACCAGTAAAACAAATATAATCTATTGATAATCAAGTAATTACTTAATTTTATTTAGTGGTAAAAAAGTATGAGTTTGCCCTGGTAACTAATAGAGACATTACCCTTATAAAAATTGTAAAGCATAAAGTGTGCATAAGTAGATGGGGTACAAACTACTTAAAAACAAAATAACAAGCCCAATCTCTTTCCAAATTGACTGCTTAATACTTACTTCGTGCTTTGAGGCCATGACAAAGGTGCACAACCAGTACACTCCATACGTAATTGCAACAGACCCAGCCGCCCCAAATAGAGCATAATTCTTAACCATTATAAAATTTATCGCTATGCTAAATGTCGCTGTTGTTAAGGTAACAAGAGCTAACGTTTTATTTTTTCTCAGGGAAAACAAAATGTTAGAGTATACATAGTAGAAGCCTAACAGAAAAAATCCGGAAAATATTAAAGTAAACGAAAAACCATATTTGCTATAATCGATGTCTATTATATGAATGAATAAAGAATCAATCACAATCCCAGCTGTCAAAAACAAAAACATAGCTAATCCAGCCAAACTATAATTGACTATAAAATTACGTCGATACAGGTAAGTTGACCACTTGTCATAGTCTCGAATAATCCTTTGAGGTAAAACTACTCCTAGACCACTGTTTATAACCATCAAAATCATTGCTACGTTAAAAAACTTACTAAATACTCCTAGCTCAAATGCACCATACATTTCCTTTATGAAAAATCGACCTGAACTTGCAATTAACCACAACGACAAAGAGTGAGGTATTAAAACCATCGAAAACTTGGCCGCTTCCAACAAGGAAAGTGACGCATTTTCTTCGCTCTCTTTTATAATCACGGTATGAAAGACTACAGCCAAAACGAAAAACCAACTACACTGAAGCGCCAAATAGTATTCAAGTGGAGCTTGATTGTCGTATAAATACAGCGCTCCAAATAAGAGGCCCAACCCAATCGTCTTTAAAACTGAAAAAAGGAAAAACTTCCAATTTTTTTCGAATGCTCTAAACACGTTCAATTGCATGTTGTGCCAAGATTCAAATCCTGCTAAAACAAGAGCAAATGTGTAAATATAGGCATCTTCAATGTTTACAAATAAATGAAAGCAAGTTGCAATTAATAAAGCAACAACTAAAAGAGGTAAAAAAAACTTTTTGTAAACAAACAATCCTCTTTTTGGGTCGTCAGCTCCCTCTCTAGCAATAGAAACGATGATGTTCAAGGATAAAATTGGCGCAGCTAATTGAAACAACAGTTGCGCATAATTAAATAAACCAAAATCAGCTGTGCTTAAAACAGAAACCAAAAATGGCATTAAAATCAATACAGCTCCTCTGTTGATTCCTATTGCAAGTCCATAAATTATTAATTCTTTTTTCAACGAACACCTCTATTTAGGACCAAAAATAGTTCTTTTCCTCGAGCTAACTACTTACACTTTTAATTATCATCCTGCGATAGGAAGAATTCCCATTCATCGTTTATCAAAAAAACATTAATTTAGCTCACGAGTTAAGATTTTCAACATAAAGGAGGAGTTGAATAAAATGATTATTGATACTAATAGCAGTAAAAAGATAAAATTAATCGATGTTATTTAATTCAATTGACTTTGCAATATTCTTACCCGCAGTTTTTATCATCTACTGGTTCGCTCTTGGTGGCAAAATTAAACTTCAAAATACATTTTTAGCCATAGCAAGTTATGTATTTTATGGATTCTGGGATTGGCGATTCTTGCTGTTGATATTCCTAAGCTCAACTGTAGACTACACAGTAGGAAGGTTGTTAAAAAGCAATGAAAACTGTACTCGTAGGAAAATTTTACTTTGGACAAGCATCTCTTTCAATATAAGTTTATTAGGGTTTTTCAAATATTACAATTTTTTTGTAGATAGTTTTGTCAGCACTTTTACATTTTTCGGACAGGATATTCAAGATAATACTTTGGATATAATTCTACCGATTGGTATCAGCTTTTACACCTTCCAAACTTTAAGTTATACCATTGATACATATAATAGAAAATTGGTCCCAACTACTGATTTTGTGGCCTTTTCTACATTCGTGAGTTTCTTTCCGCAACTAGTAGCAGGACCAATCGAACGAGCCACACATTTGCTTCCACAATTCCTTAAAAAAAGAACTTTCAACTACTTAACAGCTGTAGATGGGTTACGACAAATACTGTGGGGTTTGTTTAAAAAAATCGTGATAGCAGATAACTGCGCGGTTTTCGCCAATGAAATCTTTAATAACGCTGGTGATATGAATAGCAGCGCACTAATTTTAGGACCAATATTCTTTGCCTTTCAAATTTATGGGGATTTTTCGGGATATTCTGACATTGCCATTGGTACTTCAAGATTATTTGGATTCAATTTGTCCCGAAATTTCAATTTTCCTTACTTTTCACGAGATATAGCGGAGTTCTGGCGGAAATGGCACATATCACTGTCAACTTGGTTCAGAGACTACCTGTACATCCCCCTTGGAGGGAGCAGAAGTTCTACCTTTAAAAAAGTAAGAAACGTATTTATTATATTCATTGTCAGTGGTCTCTGGCATGGTGCTAATTGGACCTTTGTAGCTTGGGGACTGTTGCATTCTATTTATTTTTTACCCCTGTTGCTATTAAATCGGAATCGCAATAACACTGATGTTATTTCAAACGAAAAACTCATACCTTCATTGAAAGTACTTATATCTATGGGGCTGACCTTTGGGTTAACGACATTTGCTTGGATCTTTTTTAGAGCTGAAAGCTTAAAAGGAGCTTTTACGTATGTCAGCCAAATGCTCTCTCGCTCTCCCTTTGAAACTCCTAACTTATTTAACCTGAAAAAAGCAGGTTTAACACTGTTTTTAATGGTGGTTTTCATTGGGGTTGAATGGCTAGGACGAAAAGATCAATATGCTACTGAAAAACTAGGTTTAACTTGGAAACCAGTTTATCGATATTTCATATACTATGCAATTGTAGTAGCAATAATATTTTTGTCTACTGGACAGCAAGAATTTATTTATTTCCAATTTTAAACAATGAAAAGGTTTCTAGTCAAGACTTTTATAAGTATTATCCCTCTTGGACTATTCTTCCTTGTTACAGAATATAAATTAAGAAAAAGAGAAACCATTTACTCTGTTCAAAAAGCTTCTTTAGACCAAAATTTAAATCGAATTGAAACTTTAGTTTTAGGAAGCTCTCACGCTTTTTATGGCATAAACCCGGAGTACTTAATGCCAAACTCCTTCAATTTAGCAGCTCCAGGACAAGATTTTTATTTTGATTATCAACTTTTAGTGAAATACATCGATAGCTTAGTCGCTTTAAAGGCAGTGATCCTGCCAGTTTCTTATCACTCGTTTTATAATTCTTTAGAGTTTTCAAGCGCCGATGACAACAGGGTTGACTTTTATTACCACGTCCATAAAATAAAAGCCAGTAAAAAGCATAGTGCTGTTCTATCAAACATTAGATTATCTTCATATGGGATACGGCGGGGAACATATTTTGCTTTCTTGGAAAAGAAAAACATCAAACTTACTAAAGGACATTTGTCATATCAATCAGACGAATTGTCAATCATAAATACAACCGACCCTGCATCTGTAATAAACAACATCAATGATTACCATAAAATAATGAACACTGAGTTCTTAACGTGGAACACCAAGTGGTTAAACGAGTCAATCAAATTACTTTTAAAAAAGGGCATTGTTCCAATACTTATTACTACTCCAGTATTCAAAACACATTCCAACAATCTTGACCCAAAATATGCAAAAGGAATGCAAGAATTAACTCGCTTAATTTGTAAGCAACATAATTTGACCTACTTTAATTTGATGAAATCAAAACAGTTTAATGAAAAAGATTTTTACAATGCTAATCACCTAAATGGGAGCGGAGCAATCAAATTATCTAACATTTTGGGAAACAGAATTGATAGTGTACTAAAGGGAAACAATTAATAATCTGTCAAAAATTAACGATGAAAAAGTTCATTCTAAAAACTACTTGCATTGTTGTTCCTTTGGTTCTTATTCCTTTGTGCTTTTTCTCATTTTTTGGTTACCCTCCTCCATACATATCAACAGACATCTCCTTTAATGCAAAAGTAAAAGACATCAAGGACAATCACCTAGATGACGAAATTGATATCTTGTCAATAGGTTCTTCAATGACTTTAAATAATGTTCACACTGAAACTATCAAGCTGAAAGTTGGTGATAAATATTTAAATATTTCTTCTTGGGGACAAAACATGGAAGAGAATTATTTTTTACTTAAAGTTTTTTCAAAATACTACACCCCCACAACGGTGATTATATCCAGCAACTACATGGACTTTAATAATTATTCAAAAAGCATCAAATATGATGTTCTTTGTAATTACCTTTTTGATAACGGATTGTCGCTGCTAAGACACCAAAACCCAAAATACCTGGTTAGAGAGACTATTAGTATGTCAAATAAAAAGTACCATGATAACAATTTTATTAATTTACAATTTGATAAAAGTGGTGGAGTAAACTTTGAAAAAAGTGGGTTTAAGATAGATGAAAACCGATGGAATGGTCGGCCCATTACAGATAATCAAATTGATGAAAAACAATACAATTTTCTAGACAGTATCGCTGTGTATTGCTACATGACAAAAATTAGATTAATCTTTTCACAGAGCCCCTTTCGACAAGACTATTCTTTGAAACTAAAAGACAAAGAAAGGAAAGCATTGAATAACCATGAGCGCAGAGTTAAATCAATTATTAATAATGGAAAGCACACCTTTATCAATTCTAATGACGAAGTATGGGACGATGAAAATTTTGTTGACTATGCGCATTTATCCAAAGCAGGCGCAAAAAAATACACTGAATATATTGTCTCGATCATGAACAAACCACGTAACTAAAATGAAAAGAATCTTACTTATATTATCCTTTTTGACAGGAGCAGTACTTCTGTCAAATTACTTAATAGGGGCTGACTCTATCAACAGTGAGATATATCTTCTGGACGTTGAAAATCCGAAAATAAAAAGAAAATTTCTCCCTCACATTGAATCCATTTCAGATGACTCCTTTTTTGTTTGCTGGGAAGAAGGGCCTGAAGAAATTAATAACAATACGATTGCGTGTAGAATTTACAACAAAGACTTTAGCTCATTCAAGAACGTCAATTTCAAAAAACCAAAAAAAGAACTAAGGTATTTTCCCGTTGATATTATTAAAATTGACACCTCGGTTTACCTCTACTTCATGGAAATGGACATTCGTGTGTACAATAGAATTGGAGTGTCGTCACTAAAACGCGCGCAATTAGTAAGTTCAGCAGACACACTAATTATTGACAATCGACCAATTTGGGAAACTACTTTAGGAGCAGGAATGCACTTACTCCCTTTCCGAAACCAATACCTGCTGCCAATCTATGAGCAATTTGCTGATAAAAAACAGACCCCATCATTAAAAGTAATAAGTTTAAATAAACAAGGCGTTAACATTTCTGCTATTTCAACTATTAAAAACCCTCTAAATA
This sequence comes from Glaciecola sp., assembly GCA_047632015.1. Classification (GTDB taxonomy): domain Bacteria; phylum Bacteroidota; class Bacteroidia; order Flavobacteriales_C; genus JBLIAZ01. The sequence goes on along the minus strand of JBLIBC010000008.1, from coordinate 5,891 downwards.
TAAATGTATTCGAACCGTCAATAGCTGTAGGTAGAAATGACAGTGCAATTATGATTATAAGGTCAAATGAAAAAAAACACCTATTGTATGCGACATCTTCAGATGGAGGTTTAAATTGGAGTCCAATAAAAGAATCCAACATAAAGTCTCCAGGATCAATAAGCAGAATATTTTATACAAAAGAACATTTTTTCATCATCCACAATAACAGCCAAAATGGGTCACGAAACTCATTAGACATCACAGTCGTAACAGCTGAAATGGATGGTGATCACCGAACTTTTAATCTGCTATCTGACAGTAAAGACTTTTTCAGCAATTTCAGTGTCTATGTTGAGGGTAATACAGTTTATATTCCTTATCAAAGACTTATGAGATCGGGCGAACACAAACCTGCGTTAGACAGAGTCGAAATGATAATGTTTAACATTCATGATATATTAAGATTGAACAGATAAAGGACAATATTAATTGGTTACCCTCCATTACTATGTGCCCTCTTTAAGATTATCTCAATAATTTCATCCACACTTTTTTCGTTGTAATAAATTACATCAATATCCTTTTGAGCATACTCTACACCAACAGTTGATTCATACGACACAACTAGGTCGACATCTGGAAACACTTCTTTATCTTCGATAAAATGATAATTATACTGCTTTTTCCAAACCAAATAATCTTCAAAAGACAAAACGGGATGAGGTTTCAAAAGAAGATGAACAGGCTTTTGACTTAAGGAAGAAATGATTTTTTGTTCGTTACCGGCATACATACCAATATTTCCTACAATTAACACCCTCAACTTATCCTTTGCTACAACATTAGAAAGTGTCAGAGTACCTTTTAAAGTGTAGGCTTGAAAAGCATTTGCAACAAAATGTCCTTTAATAAATTGCTTTTGATCTTCAGATATTAAATGAACAGCTGAAACTCCCTGTAGCTTATTTGGTGGTGTACTTGAACTATTTACAATTCCGTGCTGCAAAAGCACTTTGCTTTTGCAATTTAAATAACTAAACAATATTGCCCATCTATCGTAATGATTGGCAAACCAAACCTCACTTTCTCTATCAATTTGTTCAAGGACGCTGAAACTATGTAGCCAATCTTGACATGTTAGTGTTTGCAATTTATCAACTCCTTTAAGTTTTAGTCTTTTATACAGAAACAATGAAGTGAAGAAATGTGTAACTAGCACTGAAAAATCAAGGTACTGGTATATTCCATGATTTTTTTTGTGAGCTATACCTTTACAAGTTCCCAAAAATAAATACTCTTGTGGAACATTATTTTGATTCTGAACCTTATCAATTTGATCAAGCGCCCTCGGAGTAGCAACAATTAATAATTTACCTCCTCGAAAACTTTGTGCTCTTTTCCATTGAAATTTAGATACTACAGACAAAAACACTTTTGTTTGATACAAAAAATTAAGTAAAAACCAACATGACGACACTAAACCAAATATAACACCATATAGCTTAGGCTTTTGTTTAACCTTAGCAGCCATTTTGTACGGCTTAAAGACTTTGTAGTTGACAAATTCTTTAAGGTTTGTTTCTATAAATGCTTTTTCGTCAACATAAATGTCATTTTCTAAACCCTTCTGATAAATACTAATTGGGTCTGTATCAAAGAGCTTCATAACTATTTAAATTTTATCATTAAAATCTTACATATGAAGCCTCTTGATGTCCTCTTGAGCTTTTGTGAAATCTTGATGTTTTCCAATGTCAAGCCAATAATCTAAAATCGGGAAATGAATCAATGAAGACCCTAGTTCTTGAATCACACTTTCCATCAAGTCTGTAGCGTTATAAAAAACACCTTTTTTCAATCTCGACTTTAACTTAGTCTTAATTAAATAAATTCCACCGTTGGAATAATACGTATAAGTTGGTTTCTCAGAAAAAGATTTGACTGCTTGATTCTCAGTTTCAAGTACTGCATATGGAACACTAACCTTGTAAGGCACACTAGCAAGTAGCATGTCTGCCTGTTTTTCAATGAAAAAATTATAAAAATATTCAAAATCAATGTTTGTTAGTAAATCAGAATTCATGACCAAAAGATTCTCTTCAGCAATGTCCTTGATCAAGGAAAGGCAACCTAATGTTCCTAAAGGTTCGTCTTCTTCAATGTACTTAATGCTTATTCCTTTTTCAGTTCCGTCACCGAAATGATCCATGATTTGTTCCTTAAGGTATTTCACACTAATGAAAATTTCTTTAACACCATATGCAATCAACCTATCAATATTATGCTCAATAATCGGTTTTGACCCCACTACCAACATAGGTTTAGGAACACTGTCTGTTAACGGTTTTAATCGCTCCCCTCGTCCTCCAGCCATGATAAGTGCAGACATTGGCAATATGGTCCTTGTCTTACTTAGATCAATGATGTCAATTAGCTCGCGTTTTGAATTTAGTATAGGAATTAGAACTATATCCTTTGATCGAAAACTTTTTAATTTCGCTGTGTCAATTTCATTTTCAAAAAGATACTTGCATTCAGTAGTGATAAATACTTTGGTATCATCAGAAATCTCAGAACCATTAAGTAATCCCCTTCGAATATCTCCATCGGTAATCGTCCCTTCAAAAATACCTTGATCGTTGATAGCAAATAAGGTGCGTTTACTTTGATTAGGCAATTCCTGTATAAGTTTCAATGCCGTTCTGGCTTCATCCGTAGTCGATACACAATGCCTTTTTAAAATTTCTTTTTCCATTATTCCTTTTTTTCTAACACCTCCTTTTGGTGACATTGAACAAATATCTTCTTATTTCCGTACTGTACAAAAAAACCCATCATCTATCAGTAGATAATTTACCTCCATGCGGTAAATCATTCCGTAAATTATAACCGTCCGAAATCTTATTCAGTAAAAAATAAGAAATAAATAATACTGGATAATTATAAAAATCGGTGTGTGCGATGAACATACCCCTTAAGTGTCCAATCATTTCAAACATAGTGTATACAGAAACGTAAATCATTCCCACATTCCCGCTTATGAAACCATATTTATAAATTTTTCCAATCATTAGAAAATACAAAAACAGAATTGGAATGTAACCAACGTAATACCCGTTTAAATACATCTCGGTTTCTATAGGGAATTGAACAGTTGCTCGTTTAGACCAACCTGGGAAATAAATTGGTGTAAATTTTTGACTTATACTGTACGCAATGTCAGCATTATACCCAACTCCCACTTTAAATTTATTGAATGCCATAAATGACGAACCAAACCATTCGGGTACCTCATGCTTCAATGACATCGACAATGCGGCGTAGGTGTCAAAATAATTCAGAGCTATTGCCGCAGAGTCATCACCGCCAGAACCCAAATCGTCTCCCATCCTTAAATAGGTTGACAGTATAACTGAGCCAGCAATAAAAATTAACAATGGCAGAATGAATTTTAGCTTTGCCTTCATATAAAAGACAATTGTCAAAAACAATATCAGTAAATAATTCACTAGCCTTTGTCTGTGTAAAATACAAACTAGGTAGATTCCAATCATGCATAAAAACAACAAAACTAAAACCAATTTTCGTACACCTTTCGCTTTCCTAATCATTACTCCCGCAGTGGTACAAGCCAACCCTGAAGAAAATATCAACAAAATCATCATTAAACCAGAACCATCTCGAAATTGAAAAGCTTGACCCGGATTTTTGAGCCAACCGACCAATCCATAAGGGGATGTTGCCATCACCAAAATACAAGAGAGGATACTCGTTCCCACAAAAATGTAGTGCCAAACCATTATTGGAACCTTGTTAACTAAATCAAAAGAAAAATTTGTGAACCGTATCCTCTTTCCCTTTGTACTGAAATGAAGGGTATTATAACCTACTAAAAAAGAACAGATTAACATGCAATATGCCTGGATGGATATATCCTCCGAAAAGGTTAAATGTTCATACCTCGTAGCAAACATCAACGGTAAAGTATACCAAACAGTATAAAAACCAAAAAGAAAATTTTGTGGGTGCAACACATATTTTGGAGTTGCAGAAAAATACACCAACAGAAGCGAAAACAAGAAAAGCTCCGGGGGGGTATAAGAAATGAAGTAATGATAAGCATAAAGAGCTACAACCAAGGTTGAGCTACAAATTAACCGCAGGTCTCTATAGGTAAATTTTATCATTCTTTACAAATGAAAGTATTAAAATCACTATGACATGCTATCATAATAGAACAAGCTTCAATAAAAATAAAATGATCACATAAAGCGACTCCATTACTTATTTCCAACTTCATACATGTTATTTCTTAGATGGCTGTCCAACCACCATCAATAATTAAATTCTGACCCGTTATGTAAGATGCGTCATCGGAAAGTAAAAAAGCAACTGAAGGTGAAATTTCATCAGGTCGTCCCATTCTCTTCATAGGTACCTTCTTGTTATAATTCGAAACAAAAATTTCGTTCTGTCCGTCAAAAATCCCTCCTGGTGACACTGCGTTAACCCTGACGTTTTTTGGACCCAAATATGAGGCCATGTACCTTCCAAAATTAATCAAGCCACCCTTTATTGCAGAATATGCTGCAGGCATTGTCATGGTCGTTCCGTCATAAACCGTAAAATCTGGGCCAACTTCTCCATATATTGAGGTGATATTAATAATCGACCCTGACGTTTGTTTAACCATTTGATTTGAAACTTTTTGAGACAAATAAAAATAACTATTAAGTTGCATGTCCACGTTTTTCTTCCACGATTCAAAAGGAATATCTTCAAACTTTAGACCCCAATCAGAGGTTCTTGGATAAGCGTTGTTTACTAGTCCATCTATTTTACCAAACTTATCAATCACTAACTTCAAGGATTTATCTATCGATTCCTGATTTGTCACGTCACATGAAATAATTGATAAATCATCATTTGTTGCCGCATTAATTTCAAAATTCACGCAAAAACCTCCCTCATCTTGTATCCTTTGCACAATATTTTGACCCAATAAACCTCCGCCACCTGTGACAACGATTACCTTATTTTCTAATCTTTTCATTCTTTCAAACAAATTTTTAATATTTCTACTGATTCTGCTAAATCGTTCATTCCTGCACTGCCGCTATTTAACAAGTCTACAAAATAAGCCATTTGATCAACATATGTGTCCATGATGTTAAATGAAGGTGATGAGAATAATATTTCTCCGTTATCATCAACAACTTTGTTATTTATTAAATCAACCGTATAAGTACCTTTCTGTGACACAATTTCTATCTCCCTTTTTGGCTTTCTCCTGTAATAGTTCAATGTCAAATTCGCGGTAAATTCGGGATACTCAAAGACGTATGAAGCATAATCACTTGCTGAAATCGCTAAAGAAGAAGTACTCCTGATAGTACTTGAATGTTTTGGAGGTATTCCAAAAATCCAACATGTATAATCTAGTTCATGAAATAAATCCAAATGAACTCCCCCTCCCATCTCGATGTTGGCGCTGTACATGGTCCTAAAATCCTTGTTTGGCCTCCAGTCTGGAAGGTAAGAACCACAATATACATTCACTTCATTAATCCTTCCGAACTGCTCTTTAGTCACTTGACTTTTAATAAATTGTACGCATGGGTGAAAACGTAAATTACAAGCAACATAACTTAACGTATTAGATATCTTCAAATTATCAACGAGCGAATCACTATTTAAAAGTGTATGAATCGCTGGTTTTTCAATGATCATAGGGCATTTTAGTTCTGTCAAATTTTCAATCCACTCAAAATGCAAATGAGTTGAATTTGAAATCAAAGCAAAATCAACTTTGAAATCAATTTCATCGACACTGTAAATGTCAATTATTCCAGCTTTTTTGGGAGCGTCTTTTCGAGATCGCAAAGCATAAATTGTTGCGTCTTTGTCAA
>JBLIBC010000007.1:0-24460 GCA_047632015.1 Glaciecola sp. | reverse complement strand
ACCTCTACCATCAAAATATCAAAGAGCTTATTAAAGCTAACGAAAAAGATCAAAAAGAGTACAAGGTTTTTTTAAAGGCAAACAACAAAAACGACACGGTAATAATAAAGAGTGCACAAATTGAAAAAAAGTTAGCAGTGTTATTTAAACACGGGTTACGCAACCAAGACTTGGAAGAATACAAAGAAAAGAACTACAATAAAAACGGATATAAGGTGATAGAAATTACTGCCTTAAAAGAAGACCAAGAGATTAGAAAGTTGTTGTTTAAGGAAAATAGTGATGGAGAGTTTTATTATTTGATTGAAACCCGCACCTTGAATAGGCTGGCTAGTTATAGTAACGAAATGAGTTTTGCTTCAAACGGTAATTTTTTGATAATTTCGCACCACCAAGTACCTTTTTCATATGACAGAACAACCAGAACCGAAGGTAAATTAATTGATAGAACGAATGATTAACGTTAACGAACTTTCTATATCGTTTGGTGAGGAGTACGCTTTGAAGAATATTAATTTTTCGGTTCAAAAAAACGAAATTGTAGGGGTTGTGGGGGAATCTGGTTCAGGAAAATCACTTTGCTCGTTAGCAATTATGAGTTTACTTCCTGATGCGGCGATTGTGAGGGGAGGAACAATAGATTTTGAAGGACAAGACTTGCTGTTGACGCATAAAGGCGTAAAAGGGAAAAAAATAAGCATGGTTTTTCAAGAGCCTATGACGAGTTTAAATCCTGTTTTTACCTGTGGCGAGCAAATAACAGAAACCATTACAACCAACGAAGGGGTAACAAAAAAGGTCGCGGTAGCAAGGACGTTAGAACTTTTAGAAAAAGTAAAACTACCCGAACCAAGCAAAACCTATTTTAAGTACCCACACGAATTATCGGGAGGCCAAAAGCAGCGAATCATGATAGCTATCGCTATATCCTGCAAGCCACAACTGCTAATTGCTGACGAACCCACTACCGCACTAGATGTTACTATTCAAAAAGAGGTGTTGGATTTACTGAAAGACATTCAAACTGAAACCGGAATGTCAATGTTGTTTATTACTCATGATTTAAGCTTGGTTTCTAATTTAGCAACGAGGGTATTGGTGATGAAAAATGGAGAAATAGTGGAACAAGGTAAAGTGGAAAAAGTATTTAATAATCCCTCACACGCCTATACTAAGGCCTTAATGGCATGCAGACCACCACTTAACAAGAGATATCTTAACCTTCCAACAATAAGTGATTTTTTAGGAGGGAATGATTTTCAAAAAGAAACGATAGAGCCAGCAACAAGACGCGAAAGACATAAGGAAATTTACAAACAAGAACCCGTGTTTGAGGTTGAAAACTTAAAGGTTAGCTATGTTGCCCAAAAGAATTGGTTTGGGAAGGTGACAAAAAAACACCAAGCAGTGGATGGTGTAAGTTTTCAGTTGTTCGAAGGTGAGTCTTTAGGCTTGATAGGTGAGTCTGGTTGTGGGAAAACGACAATCGGCAGAGCCTTGGTTAGGCTTCTTGAAAAAGAAGATGGAAAAATATCATATCGCGGACAACAACTCAGCAAATTGAATACTGATGAATTGTTGGCCTATAGAAAACAAGTTCAAATAATATTCCAAGACCCTTTTGCTTCTTTGAACCCTAGAAAAACAGTTGGAAAAGCAATACAAGAACCATTGGAAGTACACCAAATTGGGAAAAATTCAGAAGACAAAAAAAAAATAGTACTAGACCTTCTAAATAAAGTAGGTCTAGAACAAGAAGATTATTACAAATATCCTCATGAGTTTTCAGGAGGGCAAAGACAGCGGATTTCTATTGCCCGAACTCTTGCTGTTCAACCAAAAATTATAATTTGCGACGAATCGGTGAGTGCATTAGACGTTTCAATTCAAGCTCAAGTTTTAAACCTTTTGAACGATTTGAAAAGATCATTTGGACTAACATACTTATTTATTTCTCATGATTTATCTGTGGTTAAACATTTTTGTGACAGGATGTTAGTGATGAATAAGAGTGGGAAAATTGAAGAAGAAGGAGAGTCCGATCAGTTATATAGTAATCCTCAATCGACGTATACCCAATCTTTAATAGAAGCAATTCCGAAATAAGTATAACGTCACATTCGGAAAACTAAGATGTTTACAGTGTTTTTTCCCAGGGCAAACGCATTAAAACTTCACTTACAAATGTTCGTAACAATTTAACAATCAGTCATTTGCTATCTATTTAAGAGATTTTAATTTGTGTATTTGTCTGATTATCAGATAAATACATTATTGAACTTCTTTCAAAAATGGAGGATCATAGGATTGAGAAGAAAAGAGCATTTATTGACCGATATAATTGTTATTACGATGTCTGCTGTAATCTGTGGTGCTGAAAACTGGAACCAAATAGAATTGTTTGGAAAGTCGAAACAAGATTGGTTTAAGACGTTTTTAAAGCTGCCAAATGGCATACCTTCTCATGATACATTCAACAGATTTTTCACCTTTTTAGATCCTGTTAAATTTGAAAATGTTTTCAGGGAGTGGGTTAAGTCGGTCTCCAAAAAAATTACAAATGAAGTTATCATCATTGATGGAAAAACCATACGAGGAGCTAAAGCAGGCAGTAAAAAATCTCCAATTCATATGATTAGCGCATGGGCAAGCAGCAATAATTTAGTTTTAGGTCAGTTAAAAGTTAATGAGAAATCAAATGAAATAACAGCAATTCCAGAATTGCTAGACGCTACATTGATTCAAGATTGTATCATTACTGTTGATGCTATGGGATGTCAACTAGAAATTGCAAAAAAAGTAATCAAAGAAGGAGGAGATTATATTTTAGCTGTTAAAGGAAATAAAAAAAATTTCAACTAAACATCGAAGAATCATTTCGATTTCTAAAACCACTTGATGCAGACCATGGTAGGGTTGAAGAAAGAACTTGTTCGGTAATAAAAGACTTAGCACATATTGAAAACAGCAAGGATTGGAAGGATGTAAAGACGAAAATAAAAATTGATAGCAGTCGCTATTTCAAATCAACTAAAAAACAGGAAAATTCAACAGACTTTACATCTCAAACTTAGCTGTCTCAGCTGAAAGCTTTCAAGAATATATTCGCTCACATTGGGGAATTGAAAACAAGCTTCACTGGCGCTTAGGTGTTGTTTTCCGTGAGGATGCAAGCAGAAAAAGAGCTGGAGATAATGCTCAGAATTTTTCTGCAATTAATAAAATTGCCCTAACAATGTTAAAAAAAGATACTTTAAAAGCTTCGACTATGACAAAACGATTGAATGCTGGTTGGAATGAGGAGCATTTGAAAAATATACTGAAATTTTAATGCGTTTACCTTGTATTTTTTTTCTGTAACTTTTCTTTGGTAATATTGTTTTACTATATTTAAGGTTCGAATCATTAAAAATAAAAAACTAACTTATGAAAAAATTTAACTACTTTATTCTGAGTTGTATAGCGTTGTTTTTAGCAACGACTGTTACAGCTCAAACCACAGTATTAGGGTATTTCCCATCGTATCGTGCAACTTCGGCGGTTGATGCTCAATACAGTAAACTGACAGACATTGTATTTGCGTTTATTAATCCAAATACGAACGGAACACTGAATCTAAACAATACAGACGCAACTTTTGGATTTGACAACAACAAGTTTGTCACTATTAAAGCAGGGGCGTCATCAAACAACGTTAAGTTATGGATTGCCTTAGGAGGGGCTGATGATGGAGAATTAAGATCAGCAAGATTAAATTCTGTTTGTGCAAACAATACTTACAGAGCATCTTTAGTAGGTGATTTAGTAAGTTTTGCAATTACTCATGGATTGGAAGGAATCGATCTCGATTGGGAATTTCCAAAAACAACTCAAGCAAGAACGGGACAATTAAATTTAATTAAGGACTTGAGAGCTGCTATTAACGGATCAAGCAACACTAGTTTAAAGATTTCTGTTGCTGTTGGAGGAGAGTACAAAAACGCTGTAAATCACCTACAATTTATGGATGCGGGAGTTATATCTGATGCTAGCTTAGTTGACAAGTTTAACATTATGGCTTATGATTTTCCTACAAGTTATAACGCAAACCACTCATCATACGCTGATGCTCAAGGAGCAATGGAAGAATGGAACGCTGTAAAGGGTGTACCTTATAGCAAAATGTTATTGGGAATTCCGTTTTATGGAAGAAGCTCATGGAATGAAATAGAATACAATAACCTTGGTGGAACAGCATCTACAAACTATACAGCTGATTCATATAACGGGTATTACTACAATGGTAAAACGACTATTGAAGCAAAAATGGATTTAGTTTCAACAAAAGGAGCTAAAGGAATCTTAATTTGGGATTTAGGACAAGACAGAAGTGATGCGTACTCGTTATTGAGTGCTATTGACGCTAAAGCAGCTACGCTTTGTGCTATTCCTAAAGCTAACCTAGGCGCAGACAGAGGTGTTTGTTCAGGTGCTACGACTACACTTGATCCAGGAGTAGCTACTGCTGGAGGTAGAACATTTGCATGGACTAAAGATGGTTCTTCAACAGGAGGAAACACAGCGACAATTGACGTGAATACTGCAGGAACTTATGCGGTGACAATTTCAGATGCGTCTTGTTCAAGAACAGATGAAATAATTATTGTTACTGGTTCTTCTGTTACTACAAATGCTGCGGTTGGATGTGATAATGTTAGTTTAACGGTTTCAGTTAACAGTCCTGACGGAGCAAAAACATACAAATGGTATGATGCAGCAAGTGCAGGAACTCAGCTAGGAACAGGAACGTCATACAGTGCGGTTTTTCCAACAAGTACTACAGTATATGTTGAGGAAGCAGCTGCAGGTGTAGCAACGTACACAAGTTCTCCAGCCACAGTTCCAGAAGGATTATTTTACGGATGGTGTGGATCAACGTACACATATAGAGTGGCTCAAAGAATTGTTGTTGATCAAGACTTGACAATTAAATCACTTAGAGCAATAACTAGTAAATTAAGCGGAATCACTTTTAATGTAAAGGTGGTAAATTCGTCAAATTATACAGACGTTACAGAGGTAGGACCGTTTACAAAAGAAGGCACTGGTGGTGCTGCATCTTGGGAGCAGGAATACTTTGATTTTGATGTTAACATTGCTTTAACAGCAGGTTCTTATTTTGTTGTTTTAGAACCAGCAGCAGGAAGCGAAACAAATTACGGTGTAATTAATGGTCATAACGAAGAAAGCAAAGAAGCGGGTATTTATACACTTTATGCTGGAGCGCATCAAGCTAGTGCAACAGTAACTTATTCTGAAACAGATATGGGATCAGCTTACGGCCCTTTCATTAACTGGGTTATTGAAACAGGAGCAAACGCTTCTTGTGGAAGAACAGCGACTTCGGTTACTGTTGCGCCTTGTGGACCACCAACAGTGGATATCACAACGCCTACTGCTGCAGAAGATTTCACATTTACTTCTCCTGCTACAACAGCAACAGTTAACTTGTCAGCAACTATTTCAGACGAAGGAACACTTTCTTCTGTGGTATTTGAAATATATGACGGTGCAACTCTTATTGAAACCGTGTCCACCAACAACAGTGGTGGAACATATACAGGGACCTATACTGGTGCTTTAGGATCATATACTTTAAAAGTGATTGCAACGGATAATGATGCTAACGTAACTGAAAAAACAGTAGCGTTTACAATTAGTACGTTAATCGCAGCTACAGTTCTATCAGCTGATGATGTTCAATTATACCCTAACCCTTCGAGCGCTGCTTTCCAAATCACTATTGGTGATGCTAGCTCATTTGAGTTAAGTGTTTATACAGTTGCTGGTCAATTGTTATCAACGCAAAACGTGGATGGAAATTCAGCTTCTTTTGGAGCTGATTTAAGTGCAGGTTCTTATGTTGTAAAAGTTGTTAGTGCAGCAGGTACATACCAAACACAAGTAGTGAAGAAGTAATTCACTGTTTATTTTATATTAAAAAGGGCTAGCAATTTTGCTAGCCCTTTTTGTTTTAATTTGAGTTTGAAACCCGAGAGCAACTGCCTTAGGTTGTGTATGGTTTTACTCTTATAGATCGAATTTAATTCCTTGTGATAAAGGTAAAGTTGACCCGTAGTTAATGGTGTTAGTTTGACGCCTCATGTATACTTTCCATGCGTCTGAACCTGACTCTCTTCCTCCACCGGTTTCTTTTTCACCGCCGAAAGCACCACCAATTTCAGCACCTGAAGTACCTATATTAACATTTGCAATTCCACAATCGGATCCTTGTTGTGATAAAAACAATTCGCTTTCACGGATATTGTTAGTCATGATGGTTGACGACAAACCTTGAGGCACATCATTTTGTATGGCAATTGCTTCGTCTAAAGTGTCGTATTTTAGTAAATATAAAATGGGCGCAAAGGTTTCGTTTTGTACTATTTCAAAACTGTTTTTTGCTTCAATAATACACGGTTTCACATAGTATCCGTCTTTTAAGTCTTCTTTGTCGATTACCTCTCCTTCACATATAATCTTACCACCTTGTTGTTTTGCTTTTTTGATTGAGCTTAAGTATTGTTGAACTGCGTCTTCATCAATTAAAGGCCCCATGTGGTTGTTTTCATTTAAAGGGTTGCCAATTTTTATTTGTTGATAAGCTTTTATTAAAGAGGTTTTAAGCTCATCGTAAATGTCTTTATGGACAATTAGCCTTCTAGTTGATGTGCAACGTTGACCACAGGTCCCAATAGCACCAAAAACAGCAGCAACGAGCGTAATTTTTAAGTCCGCATCGGGCGTCACTATCATAGCGTTGTTTCCGCCTAACTCTAACAATGATTTTCCCAATCGTTTTCCAACGGATTCGGCAACCTTTTTCCCCATGGTCGTTGATCCTGTTGCTGAAATAAGGGGAATCCGAACGTCACTACTTAGTAGTTTACCTATTTCAGCGCCTCCGTTTACCAGGCAATTAACACCTTCAGGAATGTTGTTGTCCTTAAAAACTTGAGCGGCAATTTTTTGACAAGCCACCGAGCATAAAGGTGTTTTTTCTGAGGGCTTCCACACGCAAACATCTCCACAAACCCAAGCTAAAAAAGCATTCCAAGACCAAACTGCAACCGGAAAGTTAAAAGCAGATATTATACCAACCACTCCCAAAGGATGGTATTGTTCGTACATCCTGTGAGAAGGTCGTTCAGAGTGCATAGTCAAACCGTGAAGTTGACGCGAAAGACCAACGGCAAAATCCGCGATATCAATCATTTCTTGCACTTCACCTAACCCTTCTTGTAAACTTTTTCCCATTTCGTAGGAAACTAAATGACCTAATGCTTCTTTTTTGTCGCGAAAAGCGTTCCCAATTTGACGAACAATTTCCCCTCTTTTTGGAGCAGGAACAGCACGCCAAAAGTCAAATGCTTTTTTTGATTGGTTAACCACTTGGTTGTATTCGTTTTCGTTTGCTGAAGTTACTTTAGCAATTAAACTTCCATTAACAGGAGAGTATGAGTTGAGTAATTCGCCGTCACCAGAGAGCGCAATTTTTCCTGTTGATACACCAGGGTTTAGTTGCGAAATGTCTAGTTCTTTGAGCGCGTCTTGTATGTTCATGATGTCTTGTTTGAAAGTTTATAAAGTGTAATAAACAGAAAAGATAGTAAACTTCAAAACTTTAAGTGGTCAGATTGTTGAAGTGGTCTTTGATTTTTTTTGCCCTCGCTGAACCGACGATTTCGGAAAGTTCACTTTCTTTTTTTTCTTTGATATTGGCTACTGATTGAAAAATCCTTAAAAGCTCTTGAATGCTTGATTGACCAATACCTTTAATCTCTTCTAGTTCTGATTTTATCATCGAGTTTGATCGGCTGTTTCTGTGGCCTTTTAAACTGAACCGGTGTGCTTCATTCCGCAACTGTTGAATTAATTTTAAACTGGAAGAGCGCTTGTCTATATACAAAGGAAGGCTATCTCCAGGAAAGTAAATTTCTTCCAATCTTTTTGCGATACCAATTATCGCCATTTTACCTCTCAAATTCAGTTTGCTCAAACTTTTTAATGCAGAACTAAGCTGGCCCTTTCCCCCGTCGATAATGATTAGTTGAGGTAAAGATTTTCCCTCACTAAGTAACCGGCTGTAGCGTCTAAATACCACCTCTTCCATGGAGGCAAAATCGTCAGGACCGTCGACTGTCATGATATTAAATAAGCGATAATCTTTGTTGGAAGGCTTTCCGTTTTTAAATACAACGCAAGCACTCATCGGATTGGTTCCTTGAATATTACTGTTGTCAAAACATTCTATGTGCATTGGAAGCTCTGTTAACCTGAGGTTTTTTTGAAGTTCTGTTAATACAAAGTTATCTTGTGGTTTTTGACGTAAACTTTTTTCTTGACCAAAGTACTTAGCGTTTTTGTTGGACATCAATAACAGTTTCATTTTATCGCCTCGTTGAGGCACAAAACATTTAATTCCATCAATTGGCACATCGACTGCAAAGGGCACAACCACTTCTTTTGCAAGTCCATTAAACCGGGTTTCAAAGTTGGCAATCACACCCTCTAGGATTTCTTTTGCTGTTTCGTCCAGCTTTGGTTTTACTTCCACCGTGTGCCCTTGAACAATAGCCCCGTTGATAACCCTTAAAAAATTGACAAAACAATTATTACCAGATTGAAAAATAGAAAATACATCCAAGTTAGAGATGGTAGGGCTGACTACTGTATATTTTGATTGATGCTTTTCAAGCAAGAGCAGTTTTTCTTTGATAAGGTGCGCTTTTTCAAAAGCTAATTTATCAGAGAAATCCTGCATTTTTTGCTTAAGCACTTTTGTTATTTTAAACACATTGCCCTTTAGAATCAACTTAATCTCTTCTATTTTCTCTAGATATTCTTTTTCGTTTTCTTTTCCTTCACAAGGAGCCATGCAGTTACCTACATGGTATTCTAAACAAAGTTTAAATTTACCTTGCGATACATTTTGTTCAGACAAATTGAAGCTGCAGTTTCGCAAAGGATACAATTTGTGAATGAGCTCTAATAAGGTATCTAACATTCTTACATTACTGTAAGGTCCAAAATATTCACTTCCATCTCGAAGCACCTTGCGAACCTTTAACACCCTTGGGAATCGTTCTTTTTTGATGCATACCCAAGGAAAAGTTTTGTCGTCTTTTAATTGAATGTTATAAGGGGGTTGGTGTTTTTTGATGAGGCTGTTTTCCAAAAGCAATGCTTCTTGTTCTGTCTCAACTAAGATGAATTTAATGTCTCTAATTTTAGCAACAAGTAGTCTTGTTTTTCCAAGGTGTTTGGTGCTAAAGTAGGAGCGCACCCTATTTTTTAGATTTTTAGCTTTACCAATGTATAAAATTTTATCAGCTGCGTCATAGTACTGATATACCCCTGGACTTTTGGGTAAGGACTTTAGAATGGACTTTATGTGTTCGTTATCAGTCAATATTTGGTATTGAAACCTGTTCGTGTGTTTTGAACCTTAAAGATATTAAAGACAGGTTTAAACGAAGAATTCAGTGTGATTTATCATCTTTGTATCTAATAAACATGTCAAAACATCAAGTCAAAATATTGGTTTTACGATTCAGCTCCATTGGGGACATCGTTCTAACTACCCCTGTTTTAAGGAACCTTAAAAAGGCTTTAAAAAATGTGGAGTTGCATTATTTAACTAAATCATCATTTTGTTCCTTGTTAGAACACAATCCGTACGTGGATAAGCTATGGCATTTCAATAAGGAACTAGATGAGGTCTTGCCGCAGCTGATAGGTGAAAACTTTGATTACGTAGTAGACTTACATAAAAACATAAGGACATTACGACTAAAAAAACAACTAAAATCTAAGTCTTTTTCCTTTGATAAGCTGAACGTAAACAAGTTTTTATTAACGGCACTGAAAATAAACAGGATGCCTAAAGACCATATTGTAGACAGGTACTTGGGAGCTGTTAAAAGTTTGAACGTAGGCAATGATGGCGAAGGTTTAGATTATTTTACAGATCCAGCATCAGCTGGTAAATTTTTAGAGCTGTCGAAAATATTACCCACCAAATATGCTGTGGTAGTGATTGGAGCGGCACACAACACCAAAGTGCCAACGGTTAAAAAATACCGTGAAATTTTGAAGGCCATTGATAAACCTATAGTGTTAATTGGGGGAGAAAAAGATTATACAATTGCTGAGAAAATAGAAGAGCGCTCTACTGTGTCTATTTATAATTATTGTGGAAAAACGAACTTGGACATGTCTGCTTTACTGATTAAGAACGCAGAACTTGTGATTACTCCAGACACTGGAATGATGCATGTTGCAGCTGCATATAAAACCCCAACGGTTAGTTTGTGGGGTAATACTGTTCCTGAGTTTGGAATGACTCCTTATTACGGAGATAATGATGTTCCTTTTTTAATTTCGGAAGTGAAAAACCTTTCTTGTAGGCCTTGTTCAAAAATAGGTTATAATGATTGCCCGAAAAAACATTTTAAGTGCACGGAGGAGCTAGACGTAAATCAGATACAAAAGTGGATACAACAGAATATTAATTAGTGGTTTTTTACCCTTACTACTTTACCACCTTTATAGTAGTAAGTTTTAATTAATTTTCCTGTTGAAAGGTATTTGTAAACCTCTCCGTTGTTAAGGTATCCGTTTTTGAAAACCCCTTTCCGGATAAGCAAACCTTCCTTGTTAAAAAACTCATTAAAGCCGTTACCGTCAAATGGTTTTTTGTCTTCTTTGGTAGGTTGTTTTTTAACGATTTTTTTGGTTGAATCAGAAGGAGTGGAGATTGCAGCTCCCCCAACTGGTTTTTCAGCTTTTTTATATTTTTTAGTTTTGTTAATGTCAATTTTCCCACCAGCAAAAAAACGTTCAGACTTAACAGACCCATCTTCGTAAAACTCGATAAGCGGTCCACTTTCTTTTCCATTTTCCCAAGCGCCTTCCAGTTTTAACTTACCATTTTCATGGTAGTATTTTTGAACACCTGTTCTTTTTCCTGTTTCGTTGTATTTCCACTCGTTTCGCAGGTTACCGTTTTTGTAAAAGTATTTGTAATCACCGACCCACCTGTTTTTTTTCCAAATCCCTTCCTCCTTCTTTGTACCGTTTTTGTAATAAAACAAGGCCAACCCATCTAGTTTGTTGCCTTTAAATGTCAATACGTGTTCAACGCGTCCATTATTGTAATATTTTGTCCATTTTCCTTCCTTTCTACCGTCTTTGTAAAAACCTTCTTCTACCACTTGGTTTGGTTGGTAATTTGTCAAGTTTTTATCTTGTCCAGTTAACTTCCACTGACCTTGTTTTAAATTGGCAGCATCAACGACGTTTGGTCCCGACTGCCCTAAAGCTGTAAAAGCACTAAGACAAAAGATGATAATAAAAGATGACCAGTTTTTCATTTGGGTAAAATTTAACATTGAAGACGCGTTTGGTACAGTATACGCGAACTATTCATAAAGGTTATGATTTATGAACACATTTGCAAACAATTAAAGTTTCTTTGGTGTCAACAACCGCTCAGTGTTTAACAAATCCCATGCCGTAAGAAACACAAACTGTGTAATTAAGTGGACTTTGCTAAAATTTATTTTTTCAAAAGTGTCTGTACCTTCATGGTAGTCTTTGTGTATGCCTGAAAAGTAGAAAACACTTGGAACGCCCCGTTTTGCAAAGGGGTAATGGTCGCTTCTATAATAAAATCGAGTAGGATGATTCTTTGAGTTGTACGTATAGTCTAAGGTTAGTTTAGTGTGTTTGTTGTTTTGAGCTTCACAAATTTCTTGTAAAACAGGGCTTATAAAATTGGAACCAATGAGATAAACATAGTTAGGATTATTTTTGTGTTTTTTATCTGAACGACCTATCATGTCCACATTTAAAACGGCAAAAGTTTGCTTTATTGAAAACAGAGGGTTGTTGACATAGTATTTTGATCCTAATAAACCTTTTTCTTCACCAGTTGTTAAAATAATGAGTACACTTCTTTTGAACCCACTCCCTTTTGACTTGGCTAATTGTAAAGTTTTTGCAATTTCAATAAGGGCTGCTGTGCCTGTAGCATTGTCATCAGCGCCATTAAACACTACATTGTTTTGGGTGCCTAAATGGTCATAGTGTGCGAGGAGAATTACAATTTCACTCTTTTTTTCATTGCCAGGAATAAAAGCCATTACGTTTTCACCTTTTTGACTAGCGTCTATCATGTTTACTTTAATGTCAATTTTGAAGTTTAAAGCCTGACTCTTTTTATTCTTGTTTTTTTTCTTGAGCCATTTTTTTAGCTTGAAATCATGTTTTTTAAATAAACTATCAGCAAAATCGTGTGCGATAAAAAACAGAGGGATTGGATTAGTAAATGTACCCACAAGGTTTTGTTCACGCTCCAGCAGGTATTCAGGATCACTATAGTATTCACCTGGATCATTAACAACTATGAGGGCTTTAGCACCAAATTTGTGCGCGTATTTTGTTCTTTTTGCGATTGAGGGGAGTCCTTCAACTTGAGAGCCTCCAACCATGAAGACTACTTTGTCTTTTATGTTAAATTTTTTGTCAGCATTTGACATTTCTTTTTTGCTACCATGAGACACAAAAACACATGAAGCTTGCTCAATTATTGCATTATCAAAGTCTTTGTAGTGTTCAAAATCCTTGATAAAAACAATATCTTTTCCACCAATGCTTATTTTAACTTTTTCAGGAACAACTTCAACAAAAGGAACGTCTTGAAAGTAGCTTCCCATTATGGGAGCAATACCAGCTTTGCTAAACTGTTGCATGATGTATGCAGCCGCTTTTTTTTGACCTTTTTTGCCGTTTTCACGACCTTCCATTTCATTTGAAGAAAGAATTTTGACGTGTTCTTTTAAAGCCGATTTCTCGATGCTTTGAGCTAAAACCTTAGAAGGGTCTTGCTGGGCAAAAGTGTTTTTTGTAGCAAGAAGACACAGGAAAAAAACAATGAAACGAAGGCGTTTTGCTTTAACCACAAGAAATTTTGTTGACTCTTTTTTCGTGACGCCCACCTTCAAACGGCGTGTTTAAGAATTCATTTAGTATTTCAAACGCTTTTTCTTCAGAGATATATCGCGCAGGAATAGCAAGAACATTTGCGTTGTTGTGAGCCTTGGCCATGAACGCTAATTCTGTGTCCCAACATAAAGCGCTTCGAACATCTTGGTACTTATTAGCTACCATGTTCACACCATTTCCACTGCCGCAAATGACAATCCCTAAGTCATGTGTTTTGTTTTGAACACCACCAGCTACTTGATGCGCGAAATCTGGATAATCACAACTGTCTTCACTGTAGGGGCCAAAATCGTCAACCTCATGCCCCAAATATTTTAACTTTTCGACGAATTTTAATTTCAATTGAAATCCTGCGTGATCTCCTCCAATGGACAATTTCATATAAGTGTTTTTATGCACTTCGAAGATAACATTTTTAACCCGTTGTTTGATTATATTTGCTTGAGATGGCAAAGTATTCTGTTGACAAATTAAGATCGCTGGTTAGAGGAGAGTGGCTGCAACAAGTGGATAATTTGTTGGAAATTCGCTATTTGTTAATAGACAGTCGAAAAGTAGTTAACGGTGATCAAGCGTGCTTTTTCGCGCTAGAAGGAACAAGTCACGACGGACATAAACATGTATTAGAGGCCTATAAAAAAGGGGCTCGTTGCTTTGTTGTTGCTCATAAAATAAACTTAGAACAGCTTGTTGATGCAAATGTGATTTTAGTGAATGACACGCTTTTAGCATTGCAAAGTATAAGTAAACATCACCGGGATCAATTTCAGCTTCCTGTTATAGCAATTACCGGAAGCAATGGTAAAACAATTGTCAAGGAATGGCTTGGTCAAATAATAAAAGAGAAGCTACAACTTGTAAAAAGTCCAAAAAGTTATAATTCTAAAGTAGGTGTTCCATTGAGTATTTGGCAATGTAATACTCGTCATCAATTGGGTCTTTTTGAGGCAGGAATTTCGCAGCCAGGAGAAATGAGCGTGCTAGAAAATTTGATTTCTCCTGATGTTGGGTTAATTACAAACATCGGGACAGCACACGACGAAAATTTTAATAGTAAAAGTCAAAAAGCAGAAGAGAAGTTTTTGCTATTTAAACATTGTGATCAGGTAGTTTATTGTAAAGACGATATTGAAGTAAACAGGCAGGCTGGTTTATTAGACAACGACGTTAAGTTGTTTTCTTGGTCAAAAGAAGTTAGTGCTGACCTAAGCGTAAAGCATGTGGAAATAAGGGAAAGAAGCGCGTTAATTGACGGCATTTATAAGGGTGATTTAAATACGGTTCAAATTCCATTTAGTGACGCAGCAAGTGTGGAGAATGCAATCCATTGTTGGGCGCTTTTGCTGTGCCTAGGTTATACGCAAGAATTCATATCTGCGGGATTGCTGAGGTTGTCACCTGTGGCAATGCGCTTAGAACTTAAGGAAGGTATTAACAATTGCTCCTTAGTCAACGATTATTATAATTCTGATCTGGTAAGTTTGGAAATTGCTTTGGACTTTGTTGAACACCAACAACGGCATCAAAACAAGACGTTAATCTTGTCTGATATTCTTGAAACAGGAGAAGACCCTAAACAGCTTTACAAGAAAATAAATAAATTGTTAGTTAGTAAAGGGATAAATAGGTTGATCGGTATAGGAAGCATCATTAGCAGTTCCGCATCTTGCTTTACAGTGCCAAAAGAATTTTATGATAGCACCAGTGTTTTTTTAAGAGATCATGAGCTCAATTCCTTTTCAGAAGAGACTATTTTGTTGAAGGGAGCACGACCGTTTTGTTTTGAAAAAATCAGTGAGCAACTTCAAAAGCAATTTCACAACACGGTATTAGAGGTAAATTTGAGTGCTGTTCAGCACAACTTGAATTATTTTAAATCTAAATTAAACTCGGAAGTAAAGTTAATGGCAATGGTAAAAGCATATTCCTATGGTGCAGGTGCTTTTGAGGTGGCCAACTTGCTTCAGTTTAATAAAATTGATTACTTGGGGGTGGCCTATGCCGACGAAGGTGTAGCATTAAGAAAAGCAGGAATTACTGTGCCAATTATGGTGATGAATCCGGAGGTTGATGCTTATGAAAAAATGATAAAGCATAAGTTGGAACCTGAAATATATAATTTCAGCACACTGATAAAATTCACGGCATTATTGGAAAAACAGCTTTTGGATCAAGCTTATCCAATTCATTTGAAAATAGATACAGGGATGCACAGGTTAGGATTTTCGCGGGAGGAAGTGCCCAAACTAATCGAAGATTTAAAATTATATAAAGGTGTTTCTGTACAAAGCGTTTTTTCTCATTTGGCAACTGCCGATGATGTGGGAATGTTGGAGCATACTGAAAACCAAATTTTAAGTTTTACAGAAGTGACGAAAAAATTCAAAGGTATTTTTCAGCAGGATCCATTTTTTCACATTCTTAATTCTGCGGGAATATTGACTTTGCCGAACGCACAGTTCGACATGGTAAGGCTAGGTTTGGGGTTATATGGTATTTCTTCGTTGACTGAACACACCAAACATTTACAGGAGGTAAGTGCTTTGAAGACGACTATTTCACAAATAAAAGACCTGCCTTCTGGTGAAGCTGTGGGTTATTCAAGAGCAGCTGTTTTGAAAACAGACGCACAAATTGCTACTATTCCAATTGGATATGCTGACGGAATGCGAAGGTCATTAGGAAACTCAAAAGGTCATGTACTCATTAAAGGTGAAAAAGCTTCGATTGTTGGAAACGTTTGTATGGATATGTGTATGATTGATGTAACTGGATTGGATGCAAAAGAGGGAGATGAAGTAATCATATTTGGTGAGGGTCTTCAGATTATTCTCTTTGCAAAAAACATGGATACTATTCCTTATGAGGCGCTTACAGGAATTTCTCCCCGAGTAAAGAGGGTCTACTTTCAAGAATAATAAACTTGCTTTTACTGTACTTATATGACCGTTAAAAATGATACATTTGAAACGATTATTATCAACACCAATTCCTATTAATTTATGATGCCAGCGGAAACAGTTCAGAAAGAATTATTTGCACAAATTAAAGCCAGGACCAAAACAAAATTGGTTGACACAATTAGTGAGGTGTTACATTTAAGTCAAGATGCTGCGTACCGGAGAATTCGAAACGAAAAGCTTTTGAATTTGGACGAAATTATCACCCTTTCTCAGGCTTTTAATTTGTCTATTGATAACCACATTTCTGTAGCCAGTAAAACAAAAGTAGTTCCGTTTCACTTTCCATTTATGGGATTGGATTTTGATTTTACGGCCTACTTACAAAGTGTTTTACAAAATTTATTGATGATTAAAGATGCGGGAGGTACGGTATATTACTCGGCTAAGGACATTCCGATGTTTCATTGTTTTCAAATCCCCGAATTAACAAAGTTCAAATTGTTTTATTGGCTTAAAACCATGTTAAGCAGAAGGGATTTTGTGGGTATTAAATTTGCTGATTACGAACCAGAACCAGAGCAGCTTAACATTTGTAAGGAAATTCAAGAGGTTTATTCTCAAATAAATTCTGTTGAAATTTGGAATTATGAAACAATCCATGGCTTAACTTCACAAATCGCATACTATAAAACAGTTGGGTTTATGACGGGAGACGAAGCTAACTCCTTGTTAAAGCAAGTAACAAGATTGTTGGAGCATTTATTTGTTGAGTCAGAAATGGAACATAAATCGACAATGGGCAAAAGAAGCATTCAGGATTCACAAAATTTTAAATTGTTTTTTAACGAGGTGCTTGCAGCAGATAATTCAATTTACGCTGAAATGGGGGACGTAAAGGCAGCGTTTATGCCTCATATTATTTTAAATTACATTACAACATTTGACGATGACTACTGTTCCTACATCAAGGCAGTCTTCGAATCGGTTATGAAAAAAAGCACCCTTATTAGCGGAGTGAACGAAAAAGACAGAAGCTTATTTTTTAATTACATTTTCGAAAGAATTAATGGGGTAGATGTTTGAAAAAAATAACAATACTGCTTATTTTTACAGAAAATAATTAACACTTAAAGTACCTAACAATGAACATACCTTCGGAATTAAAATACACCAAAGACCATGAGTGGCTTAGAATTGAGGGAGATCACGCAACCATAGGAATTACTGATTTTGCACAGGGTGAATTAGGAGATATTGTATATGTCGATGTTGACACTGAAGGTGAAACGTTAGCCGCGGAAGAGGTTTTTGGGTCTGTGGAGGCAGTAAAAACAGTGTCTGATTTATTTTTACCTGTTGACGGAGAAGTACTGCAGTTTAACGAGGACATTAATGATGCCCCTGAAACGATTAACGAGGATCCATATCAAAAAGGGTGGATTGTAAAAATAAAAGTGAACGAACCGTCTCAGTTGGACGCTTTGTTGGACGCAGACGCATATAAGGATCTAATTTCTTAGATAACCGTCAGTTTCTGACCAACTGCCAGTGAGTGAAAAGGTTGTTATAACTGTAAGAAAGTTCAGAATTTAAACAAATTATCATATAAAAAACGCCCCCCTTAATTTAGGAGGGCGTTTGATTTTTCAGTTAATTTTGACAAACTTTTAACCAGTTCAATTGAATTTAATTGAGATTGGGCGTGTGTAAACGCTAGATAGATTAATTGGTAATAGTCTAATGAAACTTTGGATATAATACTTGGTCGGGCTTTGATATTTGTAGCAATGTCTTCAGGAAAATGTTCAATGCAAGAGTACAGGTAATTTGTTTGTTCTAAAATTTTTTCTTTTAGTTTGTTAGTGTCTGACATCGTTATGTTCGTCTCTTTTTTTGAAAATTGACTATATATATTTACAATAACATCAACTACCTGTAAATCAGACTCATAATACAACCTTGAATTGTTTATTTTTCCTTCGTAAAGATCACTTTTAACTTGAATTATGGTTGCAATGACGCTTTGATTAATGGTATAAATACTACATAAATTGTGTTTTGTAGCATTGTTTTGAGAGGATAAAGATAACTTCCAGAAACTAGGTGGAAGTTTATACATTTTTGTTAGTGAACTTGTAATTTGATCTGATGAGAGATAAAGACTTTTTTTTGTTTTGGTGAAAAATTGGTTGACCATAGTCGTTGTGTTTTAGTTTTAGAATACCTAAATATAATGGCGACCTAACTATTTATATCAATTAATTCATGCAGGGGGTTGCCTATAAATGGCGAATAGTGCAAAAACTAGATTAAAGCAGTGGGTTTCTCATCAAATAAACTACAATGACAAAAATTAAAATATAATTGTTGTAAAAAGCGCAAATAAATTACAAAACCTTGCGTTTATTTGTAAAATAAAATACTGTGGAACAGCTTTTGATTATATCAAGTCACAGTATTTAGTTGTAAATTACATTAGCAATGAAACAAAGATCGGATAACATATTAAATTTACTTGTTGCGCACAAGACTTTAGCTGTTTGTGTCATGCTATTTTGTAGTGCCGGAGTAATTAAATCACAGGTACTTAGGACTGTTAAACATCAATCCTTTAAAAGAGGTGAGGTTCTGGAATATAAAGCGTCGTATGGTGTTGTTGATGCCGCACGGGCTAAGCTTACCGTCATGTCAGACCCCGTGATGATTGGAAAACGAAGCACATATCATGTGGTTGGTACCGGAAAGTCGTTAGGAGCGCTTGCTTGGTTGTTTAAAGTGGAAGACCGATACGAATCATTCATTGACGATCAAGCAATGGTACCTTGGGTGTTTTTAAGAAGAGTGCGAGAAGGAGGTTTCCGCATGAAAAGAAACATTTATTTTAATCAGTATCAGCATACGGCTAAGGTTAAAAAATTAAAAGATAATAGTAAAAAGAAGTACGATATTAACCCGAACACACAGGACTTGTTGTCGTCTTTTTACTTTGCACGTACTTTAGATTTACGAAACGCAACTGTTGGGCAAGAGTTTACTATCCCCACTTTTTTTGATCATGAAAATTACCCAATGAAACTTAAATTTTTAGGAAAGGATACTGTAAAAACTGATTTAGGTAGGTTCGCTTGTTTAAAGTTTGTGCCATTATTGCAAGAAGGAAGGGTTTTTAAAGCGAGAGAAAGCATGACCATATGGTTAAGTGATGATCAAAATAAAGTGCCTATAAGATTAAAGACAGAGCTTTTAATTGGATCTATAAAATTGGATTTAGATTCTTACAGAGGTTTGATGGGACCAATTTCAGAAATCAAGAAGAAATAGGTTAGTTTAAGATCAAAAAATAAGTTGTAAGCAATTCTCTTCTTTTTGTCTCATTATCATTTTTTCTTTATCAGATTTATCACCATAACCACATAAGTGTAATACGCCATGAATCATTACGCGATGAAGCTCGTCATTAATTGACGTTTTGAAAACGCGTGCATTTTCTTTCACTCTTTCGTAGCTTATAAATAAGTCCCCGCTAACTGTTTTATCTTCCGAGTAATCAAAAGTAATGATGTCGGTGTAGGTATCGTGATTGAGGTATTTAACGTTTACTTCATGTAAGTACCTGTCATTGCAGAAAATGTAAGATATAGGCCCCAACTTTAATTTTTCGGACAACACGACTTGTTGAACCCAGTGTTTAATACTTTTTTTTGAAGACAGGACAAATTTAATGTCTTCAGAGTGAAACGATATAGGAATTGAAGGCATATAGGAATTTTGAATTGAGAGAACCCCTAGGTAATACTAAAAACCATTTTAACAGTGCTTCCTTCTTCTAAAAAAGTAATCTCATCACTTAGGTTTCTCATTAAAAACACACCTCTCCCATGAGGTTTTTCGATGTTTTTTGGATCAGTTGGATCAGGAAGGCTGTCAAAATCAAATCCAGCCCCTTCGTCCTCCACAGTGAAGGTTAATTCTTCTGTATCAATTGCAAAGCTAACTTTAACTTCGGTTAAAGGATTGGATTTATTACCATGATGTATTGCATTGTTGACAGCTTCTGTAATGGCAATAAGGATGTTGCCATAATTGTCTTCATTTACATCATTTTTATCACAAATGTCGTCAATTAGTTTTTCAACTAAATTGATGTTTTCCACCTTAGACGAGAAGGATAATTTTTCTTGCATTCTGTGCGAATTATTTTTCGACGGCGTTAAAGTACTCATTTACTTTCTTCTTATAAAATATTTTTAGGGAAGGAAGTATAATTTTTAACATTTCCTCATCACCCTTCTTGATTTTATTATACTCTAAAAACTCCGTAGGGTTACGGTTGACACCATTTTTTCCTTTTTTGGAAACCCTTTTTTCTTCGTAATCCCTTTCCTTCATTGCTTTTTCGGCCTCTAGTAATTTAGTCAATATTTCTTGTTGTCGATGGATACTTTCCGGTGTAATCTGTTTATTTAGTAATTCTTTTTCTGTTTCATCCAACTGATTTTCCAATTGTTTTGCATTCCCCAAGCCACCATTCCCTTGATTTTTTAGTTGTTCGCTTAATTTTTTTAATTGATCCTTAATAGAGCTTTGTTCTGCGGCCATTTTTCCAAAGCTTTTAGCTGCTCCACTTTTTCCTTTCTTGCCATCTTTTCCAGGTTTACTTCCTTGTTTTTTTAGTGCTTTTCGCATTTCTTCTAATTGCTTACTTAACATTTTTTGCAAGTTTTTCATTCCAGTACCGGGCTTAGGTTTACTCCCTCCTGGTTTATTACAAGATCCTTGACCAAATTTATTTTTCATCATGCTGTTTTGCATGTTTTGAATTGATTCATCAAGTATTAACGCTAAATTATTAGCTGATGTCATTACAAACTGCTGATTAATTGAGGACTGTCTTGCTTTTCTATCGGACAGTAGCGCCAAAGATTTTGCTTGGTTAAAAGTTATTTCGTGAATTTCTTTGTTAATGTAGGAGGCAAGTGAAGGTTGACGTTTGCTTAAAGCAAATAGCGAGTCTTCAATCATTTTTGCATCATCATTTAATTTTTTTTGTTGTTGAGTATGAAGTATGTATTTCGAGTCATAGCTGTTTAATTTTTTTGTAAGCTCTAGCAGCTTTTCCTGTTCCACTGATAAAAAAATTAAATTCTCTAATAATTGTCTCATTGAATTTAGGTCTTCCGCTTGGCTTTCCTCTTTCATTTGTTTTTGCATATTGGAAAGCTTTTTTGATATTTTTTTCATTTGATCCGATGCATTCTTTTGACTTTTTTCAGAATCCTTTTTTTGTTTTTTTGATAATTGATCCGATGATTTATTCATTTCTTCACCAGCTTTTTGTTCCTCAGGCTTGGTGTTTTCCATGTCGTGTTTGTTTTCTAAACTGTCGTTTTTATTCTTTAAATCGGCTAATTTTTCCTTTAACCTGTCAAATTCTTTTTTAAGTTCGTCTTGTTTTTTCTTTAACTTCTCCAAGTTCTTTTTGGAACTTTCTTTTGTTTTTTCAGTAAGTTCATCTTGTTCTTTTGTGAGCTTTTCAAGGTCTTTAATGGTTTCGTCAAGTCGCTCTTCAAATTCCATTTGCTTAAAAAGTTCTAGTGCTCGGTCCAATGATTTTTCCATGTTTTCATTGCTCAAGTTCATTTCCTCAAGTTTTTCTTCTCGCTTTTCCTCGTTCATTTCTTCCATTAATTTTTCGATCTCGTCGAATAATTTTTTGGTGTCCTCGTCCATTAATTCATCAAAAAGCTTGTTAATTTGTTCTTGTTTTTCGAGTAACTCTTTTTCTTTCTCAGTTAATGATTCTTGTTGAGTATTGTTTTTTTTATTGGATTTTTGGATGCTCAACAAATCTTTTTCAAATGATTTTTGGTGAGAAAGGAAATTATTAATTTTCTCCTTTTCCTGCCAAGATAAATCCTTTTTTTCGAGCAGTAATTTTTTTATTTCGTGGTATTCCTGCTGAAGCTCTTTTGATTCTTTTTGAGCATTGGCAAGCAAGTTTTTTAATTCTTGGTTTCCTTTATTTATAGTACTGTCCTTTTGATTTTGAGTCGGCATGGAATAATTTAACTTGGTGCTAAAGGTGGATTTCCTCCCATTCACTCCGTCATTGTCAATTACTTCAAAGTAGTACTCCATTTTCCCTCCTTCCTCTATAGGAAATGCCGCGAAGTTGATGGTTTTAAAAAATTGTTGTTGAGTTAAGCCGGCTTCAAATGAAAGAGCACGAACGTAGTTGCTGTCATTAATGAGGTAATGGAACTTTAAAGCAGAAAACCCATGGTCGTCACTTATGACTCCCCTAATATGATGTAAGTCTAATCTTGTAGAGTCAGCAATTTGTTTAATGTTTACTATAGGAAACTCATCTTTTGTTACGTTTAATTCATATTTATAGATGGTATTCTTTAAAAAAGAACTATTAATTAAAGCAATACTGTAGTTTTTGCTCTCTTTCGCTGTTTTATTAACCTTTAATTTGGCTTTTGATGAATAAAAGCTGTCACTTTTGTCAAAACGCAGTAAAATAGAATCGCTATTTTCCGTTTTAAATGTCCATGTAATTTTTGACCCTTCAGGAACAGACAAGTTTCCATTGTTTAGGACTTCTCTTTTTTCACCTCCTAAATAATTTGGTTCGGAGATTTCGATGTGGATTTTAGATATTTTCGGACGATCAACAATTTGGATTTTATGTTGCTTTGACAAATAGATTCCTGTTTTAATTTTGAAATTAATTTCGTCTGCTAAATGATTTATTTTGTAAGTAAAATTGCCGTTTCGTTCCTGCGCCAACCTGTGAAATTTGCCCTCAATTTCAATATATGATTCAAATGGAATTTCTGGGCCGCTGTATTGTATATTTAATTCGAACGGCTCATTTCTTACTCCAAGCATGGAGGTGTTTAGGATTTTCCAACTGTAAGGGTTAGCTGGAACAAACTCCGTGTTATAAGACACAATCCTTTTTGTTCCTGTGCTTAAGACCGATGGCTTTAAAGCCAACAGTAACAATAATACACCTGCTGGGATTAGTGCAATTTTCAGCACCCTTTTAACTTGTTCGATCGGAATGGCTTGTAAAAAATTGAAGCCTTTTAATTTGGCAGACTTTTGCTGTATGGATGCCAAAACTAAGGAGCTACTACCATTGTCCTTTAGTAAATAGATAGCATTTAATAGTTTGTCGTCGATGTCATTTTTGAAGTGTTTTCCAATGATTTCAGCAGCTTTTTCGTCGGAAATTCGCTTGCCAATTTTTAGTAATTTCAACAAGGGACGCACAATGTCTTTGATTGCAAAAAAGCTTAAAAAAGCAACAAGTGAAACCATTAATCCAAAACGAATTTCCGTGGATAAAAAATAGAAGTAAGCGAGGGCAGTAAAACACAACCACAAACCACAACAAATTGCAAAAGTGCTTAGTAGGCCTTGTACCACTTGTTGCTGATAGAACTTTTTTATAAAGTCACTTAATTTTTGTTTTATGATATTGTGTGATTCAGTGCTCACTACTTGATACCGTATATAACAGAAATTGAAAATATTTTGTTGCCTGGTATTTGACTGGTTTCGTCCTCTGCAGTCACCCATTCACCATTCACATTTTGTTGTCCCGTAGTTGATTTTGGGAACCCTGATAGATACGACACCCTGAAACCAGTCTCTCTGCCGTTAATTTCCCATCGAAATCCTCCATGAATCATTGGGCCAACAGTATGTATTGTGGCTTTATCGTCATTTACTTGATAAAACATGTAGTTGTAATTAAAACCTGCGCCAACATATGCACCAAATAAAGATTCATTAAATAAGGTTGCTCTACTGCCCAAGTTTAAATCTACTGTCACGGGAATGTCTCCCATGAACTGGATAAACGTGCCGTAAGAGCCAGCTGTAAAACTGAATCCCAAATTTAACGGCGATCCAACAGAAATCGAAAAGTAGTCTTTAGGAGCTATAAAATTGTATCTAGGATAAACACCAAAACTGTAAAATAAGAGAGGAGCCTGACTAGGAAAGAACAGTCCGCCCATTGCATCTGCTGACCAACTTTGATATTCTTGAAACATTCGCGTCGTTGTTCCTGTAGCTTCTTTGGTTTTTTCTCGTTCTTTTTCCGGTTTTTCCTCTTTTTTTTGTTCAGTCTCTTCTTCTTCGTTGATTACTTGTGCTGTTGATGAAAGCGCAAACACGAAAAAAATCATCGTTAAAAAGGTATGCTTGTAAATCATTCTTCTGGTTTTAGATTCGGTTGGTTTATTATAGGCATAACTGTGATCAAACAATTCGCTGCAATTATAACGATGACAACACCTGCTTCTTGCCTATAATTTTTAAAAATACCCTATTTTTGCCAACAAATTGATCACATGGAAAAGAAAGTTAGGGTTCGATACGCACCAAGTCCAACAGGACCACAGCACATAGGGGGAATAAGGACAGCATTATACAACTATTTGTTTGCAAAAAGCCAGGGAGGGGAAGTGATTTTACGGATTGAAGACACT
>JBLIBC010000006.1:0-24517 GCA_047632015.1 Glaciecola sp. | reverse complement strand
CCTCTAATTTTTCACGTGGGTCACGACCTGGTTTTGCCAGTTCAGCCAAAATATCCTTTAGAGTAGCCAGTCCAAACGAATCACTGATGTACTTTGATAAAGAGATGTCTTTTTGTAATTCAGGGCTGTCCATAAGGATTGAAACAGAAACCTTTAAATCCTCGGCTATTTGTTTAACCACCGGATAAGTTTCAGGGTGCACCGCTGAATTATCCAAGGGGTTTTTTGCACCTTGAATACGCAAAAATCCAGCAGCTTGTTCATAGGCTTTCCTTCCCAACCTAGGCACTTTTTTTAGTTGATTTCGAGCAGTAAATTTTCCGTTTTCTCTTCTGTATTCCACAATGTTTTTTGCAAGTACTGGGCCTAATCCTGAAACGTAACTCAACAAATGCTTGCTAGCGGTATTGAGTTCTACTCCCACATTATTCACACAACTGATCACTACTTGGTCTAAACTTTCTTTTAACGATTTTGAATTCACATCGTGTTGATATTGTCCTACACCAATAGATTTAGGATCAATTTTTACTAACTCAGCCAACGGATCCTTTAATCGTCTACCAATTGATACCGCACCTCTGACCGTGATGTCTTTGTCAGGAAACTCTTCTCTTGCAATTTCGGATGCTGAGTAGATGGAAGCACCTTGTTCCGACACCACATGAACTACAGGGACAGTTGTAAAATTATAGTTATTTAAAGTTTTTTTAATAAAAGATTCAGTTTCTCGTCCTCCAGTTCCATTTCCGATGGCTATGGCGTCAATTTCGTATTTTATTATGGTATTTTTTATTATTAGTGAGCTTTTTTGTTCATTTTTTAACGGAAAAATGACAAAATCATGCAATAAATCACCAAACTTATTCAAAACAACAGTTTTACAACCTGTTCTTATTCCTGGATCAACCGCAAGCACATTTTTTTGCCCTAAAGGAGGGCTTAGTAGTAATTGACGAAGATTTGTACTAAATATATTTATCGCTTCACTATCTGCTTTCTCTTTTGATAAATTTTCAAATTCCTTTTCAACACTGGGGTAAAGCAACCGAGAATAAGCCTCCTGAATGGCCATTTTCATTTGCTCCACACATTTGTATTTACCCTGGTCATGTAAAAATATTCGCTCCAATGCTTTTATGGCTGAGTCGTTTTCAATGGTAATCTTCATGGATAAAAATCCAGCTTCTTGACCTCTTTTAATGGCTAAAAATCGGTGAGAGGGAATTTTTTTAAGCGGTTCTGAAAAGTCGAAATAATCTGTGAACTTTACAGCTTCAGTTGTCTTTGCTTTTTTGACTTTAGAAGCAAGCACTGCCTGCCTTTGAAAAATGGTCCTTATGTTACTTCTTGCCTTGAGGTTTTCATTAACCCATTCAGCAATAATGTCTCTTGCTCCTGCTAGTACTTCGTCTGTGTTTTTTGGTTTATCCTCATCGGAGTGTTTTCGGACATGTCTTTTTGCTAGGTCGAGGATGTTTTTTTCTTGCTGAGCATATATAATTTTAGCTAAAGGTTCTAATCCTAATTCCAGTGCTGCACTGGCTCTAGTTTTTCTTTTTTGTTTGTAAGGTAAATAGAGATCTTCCAATGCTTGTATGTCATTAGCACCATTTAAAAGATCCCTGATTTCTGGATTTAACAAGCCCTGAGTATCAATCGTTTTAATTATTGATGCTTTCCTTTTTTCCAACTCTAGGAAGCCGTCGAATTTCACTTTAATATCACCAATTTGCACTTCATCTAGTCCATCGGTTGCTTCTTTACGATACCTGGCAATGAATGGAATCGTTGCGCCTTCTTTCAATAAAGAAACTACGGAATCTACTTGCTTTTTTGACAAGGACAATGTGTTGGCAATTGAATTGATCATGTAAAAAATTGTTTCAGTAAAGGTATTGAACGGATGATTAATAACTGCTCAACACACCTTATATTTGAAGCATGGGAGCCGAAGACAAGAACAAGGAAAAAGAACTGGGGTTTGGGAAAAGCAGCGGTGACAGTAACGTCCGTTTCATTAACAAAGACGGAAGCATTAATGTGTTAAGAAAAGGGCTGCCTTTAATTAGACCTTATGATACTTACCATTCCTTAATTACTATTGGATGGACTAAGTTTTTAGGCTTGGTGGCATGTGCTTTTTTTCTGGTGAATTTCTTGTTTACACTCGTGTATTACTTCTTGGGCAGCGCTGTCATTTCTGAAGTGACTCAAATTAAAGGAGTCCAACGTTTTTGGGATGTTTTTTTCTTTTCAGTGCAAACAATGACCACCGTTGGATATGGAGCAATGAGTCCAATTTCAAGTGCAGCAAAAACTATTTCCACTGTTGAAAGTTTAATTGGATTGCTTGGTATTGCTT
Source organism: Glaciecola sp. (assembly GCA_047632015.1). Lineage (GTDB taxonomy): Bacteria > Bacteroidota > Bacteroidia > Flavobacteriales_C > JBLIAZ01. Next base: position 22,152 of record JBLIBC010000006.1, on the reverse strand, counting down.
TGATGACTGGTGTCCTTTACGGTCGTTTTTCAAGACCTCAAACAAAAATAAAATACAGTAAAAATGTTTTGATTGCTCCTTATCAAGAAGGAAAGGCGCTCATGTTTAAAATGGCCAACCAGCGTAGCAGCAAATTAATTGAAGCTGAAGTGACAGTTGTTTTTAGCTGTACAAAAAATGGTAAACAAGTATTCGAAAAGTTGCCATTGGAGCTTGAAAAAATTAACTTTTTTGCGCTATCTTGGACTGTAGTTCACCCCATTGATGATGATTCTCCCTTAAAGGGGTTTAATCCTGAAGATGACGCCGAAGTGGTGATTCTAGTCAAGGCTTTTGACGATACTTTTTCACAAACAGTTTATTCAAGGATGTCCTATGTGTCTGCTGATTTCGTGTGGAACGCTAAATTTGAAAGTTCTATTAAGCAGGAGGATGGGCAAATGATGATCGACCTGGGAAAATTAAATAATTACATCAAACAAGGTAAATAATGATGAACACCAACACCACATTCTACGACTTGCCTGCTTCTTTTTATACAGAGGTATTACCCACAAAAGTAATAGCACCTAAATTGGTGTTGTGGAACGATGATTTAGCTAAGGATTTATCTTTGGATATGGATAATGCGCAGGCTAAGGCTACGGTGTTTTCAGGTAATGAGTTAATGCCAGGTTCAAAGCCACTCGCTCAAGCATATGCAGGTCATCAATTTGGTCATTTTAGCATATTGGGTGATGGGCGAGCAGCGCTTCTTGGTGAGCAATTATCCAAAGCAGGTAAAAGGTATGATATTCAGTTAAAAGGGTCTGGACCTACTCCATATTCAAGACGAGGTGATGGGCGGGGGACTCTGTATTCTATGCTGAGAGAATACCTTATTTCAGAATCAATGAACGCCCTTAAGATTCCAACAAGCAGGAGTTTAGCTGTTGTGTCAACTGGTGAAAATGTACGGAGAGAACAAGTTCAAAAAGGTGCAGTATTAACGCGTGTTGCATCTAGCCATATCAGGATAGGTACTTTCGAATTTGTAGCAAAAACTCAATCAATAAAACAAGTTAAGCAACTAGCTGATTATGCCATTGAAAGACATTATCCCGCTCTTTTAAAGGATAAAAATCCTTACGTAAGTTTTTTTAAAGCAGTGATGAACAAGCAAGTTGATACTGTTGTGGGTTGGTTAAGGGTTGGTTTTATTCATGGTGTGATGAATACTGATAACATTACCATTTCAGGAGAAACCATTGATTATGGTCCGTGTGCATTTATGAACGGTTATGATGAGCATGCGGTTTTCAGTTCAATTGATACTCAAGGACGTTATGCTTTTGGCAACCAAGGAAGGATATTGTTGTGGAATTTAGCTCGTTTAGCCGAAACCTTATTGCCTTTGTTTGATAACGACAAGGATAAGGCCTTAGCTATAGGACAAGAAGGAATAGACAGCTATGAAAGTTCCTACCTGAAAGCTTACAATAATATGCTCGCCAAGAAATTTGGATTTACAAATGTAAAAGAGGAAGATGCAGTGTTAATCTCTTCTTTTGTGAATTGGATGCAAGACACAAAGGCGGATTATACCAATAGTTTTTTGAGCCTAGAAAGCGAGTTGAAAGGAGGACAATCGGCCATTAAATTTATTAAATCAGATTACTCTACCGAACAAGTCACCCAACTTAACAGCTTCCTATTTAGTTGGCTGCACAGAGTAGGAAGTGATTCTGATAGTGCCGTGACCTTGATGCAAAGTGTTAATCCAAGAGTGATACCACGCAATATAAAAGTGGAAAGTGCCTTGACTAGTGCTGTTGACCACAATGACTTTTATGAATTTGACCTGCTGTTGAAAGCTGTAAGTAAACCACATGATCTTAATGTTGATTATCTTGATCTACAAGTTACCTCACCAGCAGATGATGCGAATTATCAAACGTTTTGTGGAACTTAATTTATTTTCCTCAAGAATATATGCTGTTCAAATAGAAGTATCAACGGGGGGTTATGCTAAAAAATTGGTTGTAAGGTAAAGCTGTTAATTCCAAATTAACTTTTTCCTTTCCGACCAGTATTGTTCTGGTGAAACCTTAAAACTCGACAAGACTTCCACTTCTTGAACAGTTAATTTAAACTCACGGGCTTTTAAGTTTTGGGACAGCTGTTCACAGGTTGAAGCACCACTTAAGACGATTGCTGGGTTGATTGAATCCATCACGTATCGAATAGCAATGGCGTCAATCCCCACGTTGTATTTTTGGGCGAGCATTGTCAAGTGGTCATATAATTCAAGATAGTTAGGATAATTTGAGTTCCTGAACAGCCGACCATTAGCTAGTGCCTCTTTAACAATCACAGTTTTTTTCAAAGTTCTAAGTTTGTTTAGAACATCCTTTAAGCTTTGGTCAAGCATGTTGTAGGTCACTTGATAAGTGTCAAACAAGAATTCATCACCTACTTTTATTTCAAGTGCTTTTTCTATTGTTTTTATTTGTTCAGCTCCACTTGTTGTGATGCCTATTTGTATGCCGGTTTGCTTTTTTATTTTGTGTAATTCAGCAAGTACTTTTTCATCAAACAACACCTGAGTATCAAACCCAGCTGAATGAATTTGGTAAAAATTGAGGTGATTGTTAAATGCTTTCGAGATTGACCACTGCTCCGTTAATTTTTGAACCGAGTGGTCTTTTATTTCATGGACAGTAGCGTTTTTATCAAAGTTGGCCACGTAGGTGTAACCCCATTTTGTGCCCACACTTACGCTGGAAAGCTTGTTGTTTTGGATCCAATTTAATAAAAGCTCTTCTGCCATTCCATATCCAGGAGCTGTGTCAAAATAACGAATTCCTAATTCATGAGCTTTGTCAAGAACTTTCAGTCCGTTTTGTTTGAAACCCTCTAATGAAATTTCTTCCTGATTGTCTTTTGTCTTGACGTTAATGTAAGATGGTCGACCTATAGCGGCAGTACCTAATCCTATTATAGTTGAATCACTCATGTCCAGAATCCTCGTTCTTTTTTCGTTCAGCCAGCACATCTTTTAAGTTTGGACGGAGCCTACTTTTATACACGGACAAGCAATCTTCTTTTTTAGTACCTTTTCTTAATTTTCGTTGTTCTTCAACAGGAAGAGCTACAATGTCTACACATTCAGGAGTACAGCAACCTTCCATTTTTTTAGCACAAGCATCACACTGGATGAACAGCAAGTGACAATCATCGTTTGCGCAGTTCACATGTGAATCACAAGAGGACCCGCACTGGTGACAATTCGAAATTACATCTTCCGTAATTCGTTCGCCAACGCGTTCATCAAACACAAAGTTTTTTCCAATAAATTTAGACTCTAATCCTTCCTTGTTAATTTGCCTTACGTAATCAATGATGCCTCCATGTAATTGGTTTACATCCTCAAAACCATTGTGTTTTAAATAAGCACTAGCTTTTTCACAACGGACTCCACCCGTGCAATACATGATAATTTTTTTATCCTTTTTATCTTTAAGTTCATCAATTATCATTGGTAACTCTTCACGGAAAGTATCTGCATCGGGAGTAATTGCTCCAACGAATTTCCCTACCTCACTTTCGTAATGATTACGCATGTCAACAATCACCGTTTCGGGATCATTCATTGCGGAATTGAATTCTTTAGCTGTTAGGTGATTTCCCACATTGGTAACATCAAATGAATCATCGTCCAATCCGTCTGCCACAATTTTTTTCCTCACCTTAATGGCTAACTTATAAAATGATTTCCCATCATCTTCCACGGCAATTTTCAAGGGCATGTTTTTAAACAAAGGATTTGCGTCTAGCTTTGTTTTGAATTCTTCCCAAACCTCTTGTGGCACACTCATTTGAGCATTAACACCTTCAGTTGCCAAGTATATTCTTCCTAAAACATTCAAGTTTTGCCACAATTCAAATAATTCATCGCGCAACAATTGAGGCTCAGTAATGATGACATACCTATAAAATGAAACCGTAATTCTTTTGATGGTTTCTTCTTGAATTCTTTTTTTGAGCTCTTTTTTATTTACTCGGTTCAACAGGAACATGAACTTGAATTTTATTGTTTTTACAAAGGTACAATATTATGGTAGTAGGATGCAAACTGATTCTAATCAGGTATGGTAATTTTTAGTGATACTACACCATTAATTGGCCCCTTTTTCTAGTGAACTTCTTTATTGGAGGACCAAATAAAGTATTGCTTCCAGTATTCTTTTTTGCTTTTCTAGTTAGTATTAATGCTCAATTAGACGGATCGATTTCACTAAAGCCTTGTGCAGGGGTGCTGAATTCAACTTGTGTAATCCATAAAAGTGAGCAAGTAAAAACAGAAAAGATAGCACCTGTGAATACATGCTTAAAGTTAATTCAAAAATTGTGCGAAGCTAAGTTTATTCTTGAAGTAAAACGAGACAGTACCATGTGTTAAAAGTCTAATAATTAAGAAGGGCTGACTAGGAGGTTATTGGAGCATTTAACAATGTGGAAAACAAAAACGATTTTAATCGCATTCGTTTCTTTTGTTGAATTGATTGCTAAACACTTGTCTTTCAACGAAAATTAATGTATTTTTCAGTCAATTAATTTTATTCTCAATTAAATGAATGTGATAAGAAAAGGAGCTGTGGTTTTTGCTGTCGTACTGTTAACGGCGGTATTGTTTTCATATGCTGAAGGAAATAAAAATTACCGAACTGAAAATGGGGAAGTGATTTTTATGTCTGCCGCTCCGCAGGAAATTATTCAAGCTTCATCAACAAAATTGGTGGGCGTGTTAAACCCAACTGAAAAGACATTTAGGTTTGGGGTTTCAATGATCACATTTGCTGGATTCAACAGTTCACAGCAACAAGAACATTTCAACGAAAATTACATTGAATCAGCCTTGTTTCCGAAAGCAAATTTCGTTGGAAAAATTGTGGAAGACATCGATATGACGGTTCCTGGGACATACAATATTAGAGCAAAGGGTAAACTGGAGGTACACGGTGTAAAAGTGTCTAAAACAATAAAATGCAAACTAATTGTAGGTAAGGACTACATGACGATAAGGTCAAAGTTTAGTGTGACATTAAATGATTTTGATATGAGCGTTCCTTCAGTGGTTAAAAATAAATTGGCTGAAGAGATTAACGTCACTGTTAACGCAAAAATGAAAATTCAATAGTTTTTTCCTTGACAGCAAGCTAAAGAAATTTCATAATGATGTTACCTCAAGCTTTAAAAAAAGCGCTTTTCTTGATTTTATTTTTAGCTACTTTTTGCAGCTACGCGGAGCATCCACATTTTAAGTTTTATGACCTCTTAAAAGCGCACCCGAAGAGTGACGTCAATGTTGTTTTTCAAGACAGCAAAGGTTTCATGTGGATTGGTACTACTGAGGGTGTTTTTTTATTCGATGGGCTAAATTTTAAGCAATATTCAGAGGAAGATAGTTTAGGCAGTAATGTAATTACCTGCATTGCCGAAGACGATCAAAATCGGATATGGTTAGGACATAAAAAAGGAAAAGTAAGCGTTTTGGACCGAAACAGCGGGGCTTTTGTTCACAAAGCCATCGATTCCATTTTTAACTCGAAAATAACAGCTATTGAATTTTTAATAGGTGGTCAAATTGTGGTAGCGTCAGAAGGTGATGGTATGTTGATCATTGAAGGTGACAATTATTCTGTTCATAGTTCCACCACTGATGGTTTCGACGATTATATTTACGACGTTGCAGTTGCCGGCGCTGGTCAACTTTGGTTGGCATCAGATGCAGGTGTTTTATTGTATTCAATGTCATCAAACACATGGACCTCTTTGAATACAAAAAATGGACTTCCCGATAACATCATTGCAAATTTAGATTTAGATCCAAAAGGAAGATGCTGGATTGCCACTAAAGAAAAAGGGATTGCCTACTATAATGTTGACCAAGGAAAAGTCATCGCAATTCCAAACTGGAATTATGGCGAAATAAATGCCATATCAGTTAAGACTGAAAATGATGTTTGGGTCAGCACACAGGATTCGGGGGTGGTAAGGTTAACAAAAGCTCAAAATGGGGCCTTTGAATACAATGTTTATAATTCAAAACGTGGTTTAAATGGGGCAACATTCAACAGTGTTTTTAAAGACAACGAAGGGCACATGTGGATTGGGTCTGACAAAGGACTTTCTTTCGGCAGCTATGACATTTTTCAGTTTTTCACGACGGAGGATGGTTTGCCTGAAATGGAAATTGTCGCTTTGGATTTTGACGCTGAGGGAAGACTGTGGTTGGCAAGCTCTACGGCACTGTATCTGGGAACAAAAGGAGAGCAACAAAAGTTCCAGTTCAAAAAATTAAGTAAAGGATGGGGTGCTCAAGCCTTCTCCTGCATTTTTGCAAGCGAAAATGGACCTATTTGGGTAGGCTCCTTGGGTGATGGGTTGTATGTTTTTGATTCCAAGACCTTGTCATTTAAACATGTCACCGAAAAGGAAGGCTTATCAAACAACAACGTCATATCAATTAACAGTGATGAAAAGGTAGTTTGGGTGAGTACACTTGGTGGTGGTGTAAGCAGATTTTCGGCTGATGTTTCTGATGATTTTAAGTATAAAGTATTTCAGAAAAAAGATGGACTAGGGAGCAATTACATATATGCTTCATTAGTGGATAAAAATGGGACGACATGGTTGGCAAAAGACGGTGGTGGTGGGGCGTCGATTAAAGATGAGGTGGTTGCGAAGGACATTGAATTGAAAGCGTTGAGTAATGTGACATATGGAATCATTGAGGATCATCAAGGGTCAAGATGGTACACCACGGCAAATAAAGGTTTAATAAAAACCGATGGTGATAAGTACGATAAAATAACTATTAAAAATGGTTTGCTTTCTAACAGCTACTCATCAGCGGCTGTGAACCCAGACGGACTATGTCTTTTTGCTAGCAACGAAGGCATTACAGTTATTGATCCCAAAACAATGCAAATTAACAATTACAAGCAGGAGGCAGGCTTGGCTTTTATGCAGCCAAACTTGAACGCTATTGCTTGCGATGCAGAAGGTGCGATTTGGGTAGGGACCAATAAAGGGCTAATTAAATTCAAGGCTTCAAAAGCAGCATTAAAAGAGGCAAGAGTGGATGTAATGATCACAGAAACACTTGTGCAATTTAATCAATTTAACGACAGTTTACATGTGTTGAATCACGATCAAAACCATTTAATTATAAAGTATTTGGGTTTGAGCTACCAATCTCCTGAAAAAGTACAATATCGTTACAAAATGGAGGGATTGGATTTAGATTGGGTACATGCAAATAAGGCACGTGCAGCCAATTACTCAGGCTTAGCTCCTGGAACTTATTCTTTTGTGGTTCAAGCTACAGTGGCTGACAATAGATGGAGAGAGTCTGACAGCGCCTCGTATAGTTTCATCATCAATGCCCCTTTTTGGAAAACCCTTTGGTTTGGCATAATTTGTACGATTGGCGTTGTTCTGGTTTTCATTCTGATTGTGAAATTGAGAGAAAAGCAATTTAAATATGCAGAACGCAAATTAAAATTGGAGGTAGGGCGTAGAACCCAGGAGATCACCTTACAAAAGTATGAAATTGAGCAGCAGAGGAATGAAATTTTAGGTCAAAACAACGACATTACAGACAGTATTAGATATGCGAAAAGAATTCAAGGAGCAATACTTCCAGACGAAGATGAATTAAAACTTACTTTGAAAGATTACTTTGTATTGTATCAGCCCAAGGACATTGTAGCCGGTGACTTCTATTGGTTAAAAAGCAACGAGAACAGGGTGCTGTTTGCTGCAGCAGACTGCACAGGTCATGGTGTCCCGGGAGCGTTGGTAAGTGTTGTTTGTCACAATGGACTTGAAAGAGCGTGCACGGAATTTAAACTGGACGATCCTGGACTTATTTTAGACAAAACAAGAGAGATCATCACCCAACAGTTTTTTACCACGAAAGAAGATGTGAATGATGGTATGGACATTTCACTGTGCGCTATTGAAGGAGGTGAATTGTTTTTTGCAGGAGCAAATAATCCAATATGGATAGTCAGAGATAACACTCAGCCAGAAGTATCAGTGAAAAGCCCAAATTCAGACATTCAAATAAAACGTCATGAAGGCGAGTCTCATTCTGTTTGGGAGGTAAAAGGCGATAAACAACCAGTAGGCAAGTTTTACAACTTAGTGCCCTTTACCACTAAGTCCATGAAGTTGCTACCAGGTGATACCATTTATCTTTTTACCGACGGACTTCCTGATCAATTTGGCGGAGAAAAAGGCAAAAAACTTAAATTGAAAGGATTCAGAGAATATGTTTTGTCTCAACAGAACAAAGAATTGGCTGAGCAAAAAATAGCATTTAAAAAGTTTTTTGAATCATGGAGAGGAAACCTAGAGCAAGTCGATGACGTTTGTTTATTTGCTGTTAAAATAGAGGGCTAGATCATTGCAAACAAGTAACTGAATTATATTTAATGTGATGATCACAAAAACAAACAATTTAGTTACTAATCTAATTTTTACCACGGCAATCTTATTATTTGCGGTAGGGACATACTTTTTTTTTAGTAAACAAGAAGAGCTATTTTTAATTCCTAATAGTAGGAATTTTAAAATTAATTCATACAACGATTCAGAATTGGGTGGGAATTCTGGCGATTATTTAGCTGTTAATTTGGACAGCACATCCTATTCACTTTCCTATAGTTTAGGAAATCAGCTCCGTTACTCCTTTGTTGGGTTGGTGCTGGAATTAGCCAATGACCGTGTGATTGATTTGAGTGATTACACTACTGTTGAAATAACTGTGAAAGCTTTAAAGGGCCAAATAATACCTTTCTACATTAAAGGACAACACCTAGGTTATAGTACGGTTGGCGAGGTCAACACTTATGTTCCATTTAAATACGAAATGCCGGTGTCAACAAACATGACAACTTTAACAATGGAATTAGAGGAGTTTTCTATTCCAAAATGGTGGCTCGATAGAAATAATGTTAAAAAAAGGATAGAATTTTCTGAAGTGAGTAAAAATGTGTTGTCGTTTAATTTTGAAAATTGCACTTTGATAGACGACGGGGTACAGGATTTGCTTACCATTGAGAAGATTATGTTTTTTAAGAAAGACAAAAAGAGTCCGATTTTATTTTTAGCGGGAGCTTTATTTTTATTGCTAGGGTTTGCCGCTCGCAAACGTGCCTCAAAAGCATGATGAAAATCTTCACTTGAGGAGGAGCATAGTGTTCTTGTTATATAACTATCACAAACGCAGGGTATTTTAGTAGTAGGATGCAAATAATTGCTAGATCCCTTGATGTGATATTCGTTAGGATTTTTTTAAAAATATAAGAGTAGTGCATCACTCATATGACCTTGCTAAAATCTTTTTGATTCTTACGACTAATTCATTTGGGCTGAATGGCTTTGTTACATAATCGTTTGCTCCCAATTCAAAGGCCTGTAAAACGATTTTTTCTTCCCCTGCTGATGTCAACATGACAATTGGAACAATCCATAGATAAATCAAGTCTTAAGCGTCTTTTTAACTAAAGACGCGAAACTAAAGACATCATTAAGTCTGTTACAATTAGGTCTGGTTCAAAGTCTTGAAGCAATTGTTTTCCAAGCTCACCGTTTAGGGCCGTTTGCACCTCAAACTTTTCTTTAACTAGCTTAAATTTTAGCATAGTCAACATGGTTTGGTCGTCGTCAATTACTAATATCTTATTCATAATTAGCTGCGATATGGTCAATTTGAGGTATGGCTTCGGTTATAATTTGTAACGCTTCATCAACATCCGTTTTTAGTTGTTGTACACTAAGCGCAGTGCTCGATTCTTCTTCAATTTTTCTTAAAGTGGTATATAAGTGTTCCAACCCTAGTATTTGAGAAGTAGGAGCAAGTTTATGGGACTGATCTTTTATTCCTTTTATGTTTTCATTGGACATGTAAACAGCACTTGATTCAACAAATGAGTTCATAGCCTTTTTAAAAACAGATAATAGTTCAATTACAAACTCCTTTTCGTTTCCAATTTCTGACTTCAAAAACGTAATATCTACTTTATTATTGGATTCCATAGAAGTAAAAACTAATCATAAAACACTAAATACTAGTATAAAAGTACTAAGATATTTCGATTAGTTTTAGCTGTATAGATCGAAAATATTTTTTACCACTCAAAATCAAGCAAGGGGAGTTGAATATGTTCACGTAATAATAGATAAAAAAAAGCCCAACCAAATTAATGATTGAGCCGTCCAATAAGAGAGTGGAAGCCCTCTTACTAGGGTTGTAACAAGAGCCCTAACAGCTAAGCTAGGACTCCCATGCCACAAAGGTATTGGTTTTTCAACCAGTTAACAAATGATTTGATCTTATTCCTTTATTCAGGGTTTTGGTACTGTAAATTACAGCAGTACATTTCATTAACCCAATTTCTTTCTGGTTTACTTTTAATAGCTTTGAACATGATACCATTACAAACCTCTTTATTGATAACGCTTTGAGAATCGATAAATTTACCTGGTGTGTGCGCTTAACAAAGACAAGGGCAATTGCTGCAGAATTTGTTTCCAAAGGAAAGGTGAAGTTGAACGATAAAAGCGCCAAGGCAAGTAAGGAAGTGGTGGTGGGTGATGTCATCTCTTTTCAAAAACACAATGCGGTATTTGAATATGAAGTTTTGTTAGTGCCCAAAAACAGAATGGGCGCAAAGCTAGTGGTTGAACACCTCAAGGACATAACAAACCCTGAAGAAGCCGAAAAGTATAGGTTATATGAGGTTAATCAAGCCACTTATCGAGACAACGGAACCGGAAAACCAAGTAAAAAAGACAGGAGAGATATTGGTAGGTTTTTGGGGAAGGATTGAGCACTTACTCATCTGCATTTTTCGTTTCGCAGGTTCTAGTATTTGGAAGAAAATGGCATTAAAGCGAAACCTTTTGTTGATTAATGAGTACAATTAATAGTAATTAAATTCAGCTTTATGTATTCAAAAATAATCTCGACAGGTGTAATCATTCTTTCTTTTATAACTATTAGTAACCGCGCAGTTGCTCAAAATAGCATCCCTGTTACTGGTGTAGATGCCGATAACGAAGGGGTGTTTGCCTGGAACGTGGCTGGAAGTAATGTGGGACATCTAATTCCAGCGCCATATAACAACTTCGGAAATGATTATGCTTACTACTTTTTTTCAAGCAGGGAGGTCGATAATTATGACCCCGCAGCCACAACAGGCATGCATGGTGTTGGAACGATGACAGGGTTTTCTCAATTTTCCGCAGCATTAGCGTTAGCAGGAAAGTCGATAGGCGACATTAACATCCGAATTGGCGGACCTAACTTAGGCAATGATACCGAAGGACAAGACTGGAAATTTACTGGCGCCATTGAAAGCAGGTATTATCGAGGTGGTAGATATGCCATTTTAATAAATAATGATACCCTCCTTGTTGGAGAATCAGGGAATAGTACATTAGACATCAACTACAATGATTCTTCCACACCTTTTGATGATCAAATGTCTGGACAATCAGATTATTCCATCCCTGAAATTAAGGCAACTGATAGCAGTTTGATTGCTTTGGCAACAACATTTTTGAATGATATAGGGCAGTACGGCATAAGAATAAACTTTTCTTCCATGCAAAGAGCCGGACAAACAGAATACAATTCAGGCAACGTAACTGGCGCCTTTTTCGAAATTCAACAAGCAACCATTGAATCTGGTTCCTTGTTGATTCCTAATTTAGGCAGTAACCTAACAGCGTGTACAGGTGATAGCGTAATGCTAGATGCTGGTGCAAGTAGAGACTCTTACTTATGGAGTACGGGAGAGACCACTCAAATCATTTACGTTAAATCAACAGGTAATTACTTTGTAACAATAGATTCTGCAGGAACAAAAGGTATTTCAGCTCCGGCAACAGTTACCATTGACGTTTGTACTGGAATTAAAGCAAACAAAAGCAAATACATTGAACTGTTTCCAAATCCAGCAAATGATTTTGTTAATGTGCACTTTAACGGAATTAAGGTAAATAGAATCGAAATTAGTACTGCAAATGGATTATCAGTGAAACAACTAAACTTAACCAACGACGGTGTTAAAAAGATTTCTACGGTAGGTCTTGCTCCAGGCATGTACCTATTGCAGGGGTTTACTGCTGAAGGAGAAGTGATAAGCAAAAGATTAGTTATCGAATAACATGGTAATGTAAATTGTCTTTGAAGGTATTCACCAACAATTGACATATCAAATTTAAAACCTGCTTCTTATGTATTACAAATTAACGGTCAAGCTCTTTCTTTTATAAAACAGTAAATTACTTTAAACGACAAATTGTAACAAACCATTCATTAATTCGGCCTCTGACGCATAAACGACACCCTGCTTGTTCATGAAAGTGGTGTCCTTGTCATTCAATAATAAGGGACTGCCTTTGTAATCGGTTGGGGGCATCCCTAATTCAGTAAAAATACATGCTGTGGCTGCAAAATCCCAAATACTTCCACCTCCTTCTTCTTTTTTTGGAAGTGCAACATAGCACCCTGGGGCTTCTTCTAATATCCAAATAGCATTCATTACAGCCCCTCCATATCGTCGTTCAACAACTTGACTGTATTGAAGTGACGTAGCTAGTCCCTCGATCTTCATTTTCATGGGATTGTAAGAAGGTAGTTTTTGAAAACTGCGGTTGGTTGTGAAAAGAAAATCGCAACCGTTTGACGGCTTACTCAACTCCCATTTAACGCTATTCCTTAAACAACCTAATCTCTTAATTGCTTCGTACAACACATCATTTACAGGGTCATATACGATACCCATAACTGATTCTCCTTGCTTGTTTACAAGGGCTATGGAAACAGCATATCCGGAGTTGCCTTCCACAAAAGGCAAGGTGCCGTCTAGTGGATCGATACACCAAAAATAGTCCTTTACTAAACGGCTGCCTTTGTGGATGTCATTTTCAATATTTTCTTCGGTGAGTAATCCTATATCGAAAGGAGCGCAGGTAGGGATTAAATGTGAAAGAATAATTTCTTGGCTTCGATAATCGATAGTAGTCACTATTTTTGATGCCACTGTGTTTCCTCCCTTTTTTTGAATTCGGCGATGATGAACGCTTCGTTGCAAACTTATGTAATCTCCAGCTTCTTTGATAGCTATCACTGCTATCGTTTTTAACTCTTGTAAATGTGTGTGGTAAAGTTTCATTAAGGGTGTTACTAGTATTTTATGTTGTTGGTTTCTGGGGTATTTTCAATTTGCTTGATGACCTTTTGAGCCATGCGCTCACTGTAACTAGTCAGTTTCCAATGCCCAGGGCTCCAGCCTTTTAAAAAGCGGTGGAAATCCGTCCATGCTATTGGGAAAAGTACTCGCCATTCTTTTTCAAGCTCGCTAAAATTCACCTCTGATTTTTTATTGACTAATGCTTTATTTAATGCCTTAAAATAATGATCCAACAGTTCCTTTTCATGAATTTCACATTCATTATCGTTCAAACAGCTTCCTAAAAAATAGGCCACGTCTTTCATTCCACATCCTCCTCCCACGTATTGAAAATCAACCGCTGAAACAGACAAGTCAGTATCAGAAAAGCAAAAGTTAGCGAGCTTAGCATCACCATGTACTAAGGTTTGGAAAGTACATTCGTTTAACAATTTATCAATGGAAGGTGCCGCGAATTTTAGTTTGGTGTCGTCAAGTACCTCTAACTCTTCAGGCCGCGTAGCTAAATGCCAATAAGTTCCAACAGGCCATAAATCTTGCGGTTTAACGTTCATAAATGTAGCGTGAAAACTAGCTAACCATAGTAAGCATGTTTTAATTTCGGAAAGGTTCACCACTGTTTTTCTAACCGGAAAACCAGCGGCATCTATATCCTCTAGTACAATCACAATTGTCCCATCAGCTTTAGCTACTCCTAAACATTTTGGAACCCTACACTGCTTATCACAATTTTCACTGAATGTTTTATACCAACTTGTTTCTACCTCGTATGACTTTAACTTGCGTTGATGCCCTATGTCCGAATTCCAACCTCGGGGGTGGTTGTCTCCACCTGTTAGCTGAATGTGTTTGATCACCACACTTGACACCTCACCACCACGTGCCTCATACCTCACAATTTTTCCATACCCGCTCCATAAACTTTGGATAGTTTCTTTTTCGACAACTTCATTTGCCGAGGTAACTTTTTTGATGTAATCTGTGAAAGCTGTCTGCATTGCTGCAAAGATAAGATCAATATTGTCTAAAAAATTATAATCCATTTCAAATTTTTACCTTTGAAAAAAGAAAATCGCTCATTATGAAACAACTCAAAAAAGTATTACTTGCCGGTTTAATTTTAAGTAGATTTTTTAGTTTTTCACAGGATTGTAGTGGGTTTAATGTGAGTTTGGGAGGGGGGAGTGTTTGTTCAGCAGCATCGTTTACCCTAACTCCGGTTGTGACGGGGGAAAATGGTTTTGTGAATTATGAGTGGAATACTGGTGAAACTTCATCGTTCTTACATTTGAGTCCGGGAATTACAGGTACATACGAATTGATAGTGATAGACTCTTTAGGATGTAAGGATACAGCAGCAGCTACTGTTACACAAAAGCCCGACTTGACAGTTGTAATTCCCGGCCCCGTTGATTTATGTTTTGGCGAGGACACTTTAATCACAAGCAACTATCAATCAGTAGACGGGTATAGCTTTGCTTGGACTGATGAAATAAATCAAATAGGAAACTCAGAAAGCATTACGGTATATGAATCTGGAACTTATAGTATATATGTAGAGGGGGGAGGCTGCTCGGGTTCAACGTCCGTAAATGTGGTGGTGAATAATTTGCCCTCCGTATCTGTGAATTCAAGTTCAATTTGTCAAGGAGATATAGGGGCTATATTTACAGCAACAAGTAGTACCCCAGTAAGTAGTTATGTGTGGAGTGAAAACGGTACTGGGTCAGCTCAAACCACTGTAGGAACTATAGCAGGAAATTACACAGTAGTTGTTTCTGATATGAATGGTTGTCGTGCTACAGTGACTGGCGTTTTAACGGTGGAACCTTTACCAATAGTTGGTAATGCACTAGGAACTATTTGTGAAGGCGATGATGATACAGTGGGAGAGGTAATTCCAACAGGAGGGACTTATTCTTACCTGTGGGGTAGTAATGCTAATAATGCAACAACTGCTATTTATACCGTAACCCAAGGAGGTAATTATGTTAGGACTGTAACCAGTGTAGCAGGCTGTATCAGCACCTCTACTTATGTGGTTACCGAAAACGGAGATCCAAGTATTACCATAAATGACGAAGAAGAATGTACCGGAGACTTGATGACTATGAGTGATACTGATCCAACAGGAACTAATGGGTTTACTTACATATGGAATCCAGGAAGTTGGAATGGACCATCTATTAACCCAACAAGCAATCAAGTTTATGACATCACAAAAATTAATGATGTTACAGGATGTTTTAGTACAATAACTGCCAGTGCCAGATTTGTTGGAGTTCCACATGTGTCAATTGAAGCAGATACAGTTACAATTTGTCAAGGAGAATCAGCGGAATTATTTGTGACTCATGATGCCGCAAGTATAATTTGGAGTAATGGATTAAGTACTGATTATATCCAAGTAGTTACTCAAGGAGTGTACAGTGTCTATGCTTCCAACGGAGGATGTCCAGCAAAAGATTCAGTTTATGTACAGGTGTTAGCATATGGAGAGGTAAATTCAAATTCAACTACCTGCCAAGTAAGCAACAGCGTAAATCTTTTAAGCAAATACCAAGTAATTGTTTACCCAAATCCTGTGTCGGAAGGAAATGTAATAGTTCAAGCTAATGAAGTTCCAGTGAGCATATCGGTGACGGATGCTAATGGAAGTTTAGCAGGTTCATATGTGAATACGAACAATTTTAATGTAAGTGTACTTTCTGCTGGAATTTATATAGTTCAAATTAGATTTTCAAACGGAATTACGACGGAAAAATTAGTGGTGAGGTAGTTCATCGGAGTAATGCTGCAATTTAATTTGCAGCGACGTCCAACAATTCGCTCGAGTTATTAATTGCTTATGCTTATTTTAGGATACTTATAAGTTGATGTATTCAGAGTACAGCCCTCAGTCCATTCATCACAAGGACGATTTTCATGAACAAATGGTAATCATTTATCCTAATTAAAATCAATTTTGGGTTACTGCTACTTTTGATCTTACACCTTCAGCCGCTGGGGTTATGGAGGTCACTCTTTGCTTATTTTGGTAATTATGATTTCTACTTTTTGGTTCAGTTGGTTTTTCATGTGGGGCTGATGTGGTTCTTTACTACAGCTCATACCAGGAAGGTACTTGGGATTATTGGGCTTCGAATTGTTGATGGTGATTCCTTCAAGAGGAATTTTCATTGCTAGTATTTGCCGATGAATTTCTTGGGCTCGTAAACTTCGAAGCGATTTGTCTTCTAATTTGCTGGTGTAACCAACTATTTCAATTTTTCGAATTGAAGGGTTGTCTTTAAAAACAACCAGTCTATCTTGTATTTGAGATGAAACATCTTTGCCCCCTACCGAATCTTTCTTGAAGTAAATCGTTAGTGAAATGCCAGTGTTTTGCGGGACAACTTCAAGGTCGACAGTAAGAGCAGTGTCTTCGGAATCTTTTGAAAAGTGGAAAATGTATTTATCAGAACGAAAGTATTTTTTCACCTTAGCACCAGCATTATTCCTGTACTTTTCATTTGATCCTACACTCAAAGTTGTTGTGATACTTTCTACTTCAATCGAGAAAAAACCTGTGGAGTCAGTATAGCATTTGTCCCTTTTTCCGCTAACAGCTTTCACCGATACTACAGCATTAATCACTGGAATTTTTGAGCCAGCACAAAAGACATGTCCGTATATATTGACGGAAAATGAAGAAGTGTAGCAGAAGAGCAATAAGATTAAAAGTGGTTTCATGGTAATGAGTAAGGTATGACAGAGCGTAATTTCTATTTATACATAACTCTATTTAGCCAAGAAAGGTTACAAAATAACGCAACAAAATGCATGTAATATCATTTGACTAGATTTTACCGCTATTTAAATTAAGTTTTATTGAATATTTACAGATACGCATCGTCCTGAAACGAGTTAACGTTATCACCCTGTACAAGACAATATTGGAGCTATACAAGTAAAAAAATTAAGCCAACCCTGACCTTTTTAGCAACGCATTAGGTATTGCATTTCTACCTCGGAACCTTTTATATAAAACAGTTGGATCTTCAGTACCACCTTTTGAAAGCACATTGTCATAAAATGATTTTGCAACATTCTTATTAAAAATTCCTTCTTCTTTGAAATACTCAAAAGCATCAGCATCCAACACTTCGGCCCACTTGTAGCTGTAATAGCCTGAGGAATATCCACCATTAAATATGTGCGCAAAACCAGTTGATCCACATGAACCCTCCACAGCTGGGTAAAGTTCAAATTTACTTAAGCTTTCAGCCTCAAAAACCTCTACATTAGTCACATTTTTAACTGAAGTTCCGTGCCAATTCATATCAAGTTTACCAAATGAAAGTTGCCTTAAAGTTCCTGATCCGCTTCTGAATGTTT
This sequence comes from Glaciecola sp., assembly GCA_047632015.1. Classification (GTDB taxonomy): domain Bacteria; phylum Bacteroidota; class Bacteroidia; order Flavobacteriales_C; genus JBLIAZ01. The sequence goes on along the minus strand of JBLIBC010000006.1, from coordinate 4,522 downwards.
GAGCCGACTTGATTTGGTCAATGTATTCTTGAGGAATGCTTTCTCCGGTCTCATAATGTTTTGCAAAAAGGTCAAGACATTCTTTTTCGTAACACCAGTTTTCCAAAACTTGTGATGGAAGTTCAACAAAATCCCACATTACATTAGTCCCTGAAAGGCTTTCATATTTTGTGTTTGCTAGTAAACCATGTAATCCATGCCCAAACTCATGAAACAAAGTAGTCACCTCGTTGAAAGTAAGCAAAGACGGTTTCGTTTCAGTAGGTTTTGTAAAGTTACAAACGTTTACTACGTGCGGTCTGTGGTTTATCCCCTCTGAAATATGCTGTTCTTTGAACAAAGTCATCCAAGCTCCTCCTTGTTTACCTTCCCTTGGGAAAAAGTCACCATAAAACAAGGCTACAAAATTTCCCTTTTCGTCATTTATTTCAAAGGTTTTTACATCTTCATGATATACAGGAATGTCTTTCCGCTCCGTAAATGTTAATCCAAATAGTTTATTTGCCACTGTGAAAACCCCATCAATTACATTTTCCAATTTGAAATAAGGTTTCATTTTTTCCTCGTCAAAATTCAAAGTAGCTGTTTTTAGTTTTTCGGCGTAGTAACCTACATCCCATTTTTGGATCGGTGAAGGTCCATTGATAGAGCTTGCAAAAGATTGTAAATCAGCAGCTTCTTGTGTGGCTTTTTGATAACTTGCTTCATACATTTTGTCTTGAAAATCTAAAACAGTTTTTGCCGATTTTGCCATGCGTTCTTCCAATACATAGTCAGCATGTGTGTTGTATCCAAGAAGATTAGCTTTCTGCTCGCGCAGTTTAGCAAAAGCAAGTACGTTTGCTTTGTTGTCTTGTTCGTTCCCGTTGTTGGATCTTGAAGAAAATGCACGGTACATTTTTTCTCGTAATTCTCGGTTGTCGGCATAGGTTAAAAATGGAATTACACTAGGGTAGTCAAGGGTAAATAACCAACCTTTTTTGTCTTTACCTTTTGCTGTAATGTATGCAGCTTCTTTTGCTGATTTTGGAAGACCTTCCAATTGTTTTTCATCAGTAAGATGAAGTTCAAAAGCTTTGTTCTCAGCCAAGATATTTTCAGCAAAATTGAGGTTTAACAAACTTAGATCTTTGCTTATTTCTCGCACTTGGGTTTTATCCTGCTCGTTTAACAAAGCCCCGTTTCTGGCAAATTTTTTATATGATTTTGTAAGTAAGGTGTGTTCTTCGGCGTTTAATTTCAAAGATTCAATTTGATCATAAACCGCTTTAACTCGTTCAAAAAGAGCTTTATTTAAAAGCACATCGCTTGAGTGCTCGCTTAATAATGGACTTACCTCTTGTGCAATTGCTTGCATTTCGTCTGAAGTTTCAGCGCTGTTAAGGTTATAAAATATCGAACTTACTTGACTTAAAGTAGCGCCACTTTTTTCAAGAGCTTCGATTGTGTTTTCAAAAGAAGGGTTTTCAGATTCGTTAACAATGCCATCAATTTCTTGTTGGTTGTCCTTAATTGCCTGTTCAAAAGCAGGTTTGTAATGAGTTAATTGTATGTCGGTAAATGGAATAGATTCGAAAGGTGTGTTGAACGTCTTTTGTAATAATGGATTACTCATGGTAATATGGATTGATGTGGTAAGAATACGGTTTGAGAAGCGAGCTTAAAACTAAGGATTAATTTTTCGTTTGTAGGTATTTGAGAGTTGTTTTGAGGGTCGTGGAAAAAAGAGAAATTTAAACTATTTGTTTGATGTGGAAATTTGCTTCTGTCAAGTCAGCAACAATTGAACTGTAATTTAATTATAACATTGAACGCTGTAGCTTCTTATGCTACCGTTGGTGAGTTTTTTCCAGTTGCCTACTTGGTCGTATAGGGTGCATTCAAATTCAGCTTCTGTGATACCGTTGAAACCACTTCCATAACTTCCATTTCTTTGTGAAGTGATTTTGAAGGATCCACCAGGTTGCGCACCCCCACCTTGATAAGTTGTCCAGTACTTTCCGTTGGCATCTAGGTAAAATACTGAGGCCCCATCAGTGTTGTAATCTATGTGACCATATCCGTAATTTTTTTGAGAGAACATGGACCTGTAGTTGGTACAGTTTTCTTCATCAGCGTTAAAAGCCTGCGAAAGGGAGGCTCCAGCTTTACTGGTTTGGGTTGAATTGGTAAGTAAAAAGCTTTGTTCGACACGGGTTTGGTTTCCATCGGTTGAACTGTTGTAGCCAGCTTTTGAAGTGAATGTTGATTCACCCGATTCAAAGCTAATTTCCGTACCATCATCGAGGGTTCCGTAAAAGTAGTAGGATGTTTGGGTTGCTGTGCTCGCAGCGTTGTTCGTTTCTTCGTCGTCTTTGGAACAAGCCCCGAGAAGGAATAATGTGATTAAGGTTGGAAGGAGGAGGTTTTTCAAGTTGATGGGGTTAATATTTCATGGTTTGTTTTTGTTTAAAGGTAAAAAAATTGGGGAAGTAGTTAAATTTTGTCTCTAATAGAGACAAGGTAGACTGGACTGTGGGAATTGTTTCCTTCGGTCACGAGCCTCTTCGGATTATTTTGAAGGAGGATTTAGCTTTAATATTGATGTCTAAAAATGCATAAATAGTTATCGTAATAACCTTTGGTGATGCTTTTGAGTCATTTGATTCTTAACGTGATGATCCTTATTAACTATTCGGTATGTTTTCAAATTTCAAATTTTCCAACAAGTCATTAAAATAAGTCGGACTCCAGATGTCGAGCACTTCATCATCTTTAATGAACCTTGTAACATCTTCTTTTATGTTATTAAATGAAACCGAAGCAATTTTTTTCTTTAATAGGGCTTTGATTTGGTCAGGTGTAATAGTTTGTTCTTGCCAGTTTCCAGTATCTTTTGCTCTGGACAGGAAATGCCCTACATCCAAAGGGACTCCTTTCTTGATATACCATTCCATATCGTACCAATCTCTTCCTTTAACCCTGGTTTTCCATTTACGGTATAAAAGGGCATGCATTTTTCCCGAAAATAAGCTTGAACGAGTAAAACATTTTACATAAAAAGAGAACGGTCGAATTAATAGTTTTTCTTCGGTCTCAAAATTGAGAGGAGGTTCACGATCTACTTCGATCTTGATTTTTATTGACTTATTCGATCTTACACCTGTTTGCTTGATAATATCTTCCAGAACTATTTCTTTCCATATGGTTTCTGCTTTCAAAAAAGCTGAATCAATGGTTGTTGCTTTTGTTTTATCCTTTTCCTTGATGCTGACCTTTATCCCTAAAGCTTCGAACTCAATAAGAATAGCAGGAAAATAAGGTTCTAAAGAAAATTTCGGGTTTGATTCAAGTAAAGAAAAATCTAAATCTTCTGAAAATCGATCCAATCCGTAAAAAACACGAAGAGCTGTTCCTCCATAAAAAGCAGCTTTTTCAAAAAAGTCTGTTCTGGACAATCCAGCCAACGCAATTTCTTGCATTATTTCACGTAAGGCAGCTAATATTTCGTATTCATTACGAGGGTTGTATTCCTCAAGCCATTCTTTTAACATAACTCTTGAAGTGTTTTGATAAGTATTTTGAGACTACTTTTTTTAGGCGCATGTTCTAGCCAGGAACCTATAACCTTTATGTTCAGTGTTTTTAGCATATCGCTATCTATCCGAAGATCTTCTAGTAAAAACTCTAATGTTTGCTTAACACTCCTAAGGTTAATATTTGATGTCAGTATTATTTTATCACAAACAGCTTTTTCTCGTGAAGCAATCAAAGCAGTTTGTTTGGCTGTAAGTTGTATGCTTTTTATCCCAAAAGAGTAATACGGAATTGGGATTTTTTGGTAATTGAATCTGCCAACTGAGGTTTTGTATTTTTTTGAAGTCTTTACCGTCACAGAGCTTATTTCATAAGTTCGTTCTGGTATAAACCCCCAGTAAGACAAGGCGGTTTCCAATGAAATATAACTGGGGCCTCGAAGGTGATTGGCGATTAGAAATGGTTCAGGTGAGGGTAAATCAATTTTAGGTCCCGGTATGTAAAGTCCTCTTCGTACAAGGGTAAGCATTTCGCTTTTTATTAATTCACTGATTTTGTCATTGGGACTTTTGTAACCTTTAAGTAATTCAAGCATCAAATGCCTCGATATTGGAGCATCTGAAAATTCCTTAATCATCGTTCTAAAATCCATAATGTATTATTATGGTACAATAATCGGAAAATATACGATTAAATGCAATTATTTTAACATACTATGTGTTGTTTACTCGAAAAATGAGGGGTGGGGGGGATTAAATGAAGTTCCATTCTTGAAAGAAATCGGAAGAACAATCCTTTTACTGGGGGAATTACCCCGTACTTTCACATTTAAGCGGAGCGGTATGTGAAAGGTTTATTATAGGGCTTCCAGCCCGAATCGCATAATCTACGAGCAGTCTTCCATGGTCCATTTGAATAATTCATAACTGAACTTTTAGTTTGGCCTTTCAAATCGCGCGGTCTAATTCCAGAGAATCTTAAATGATAATTAACTGGGCTGGAAGCC